>JAVVEE010000015.1:0-25142 GCA_032251315.1 Gammaproteobacteria bacterium | reverse complement strand
TGACCACGCTTTCGCCATCGGCCAGAGCGCTGCGCATCTGCATCGCCGCTTCCAGGGTGTCGGCAATACGAATACCGTGAAGGAACTGATCCAGCTGCACGGAAGCGCTGACCTTTTCCAGCAAATAGCCACTCGCAGCATTGCTACCCGGCGTTGCCGACTGGGTTTCTACCAGCGAGAGATTACTCTTATCCAGACCCGAAAGCGTGGCGCACAACGCCTCAATCTGATCGACACAAATCGCTTCCAGCGTATTGCCCAGCACCGTCTCAACGGCGGTTTCCCAGCCGCTGTCCACCTGTAGTTTTTCAGCGAAACGCGCCTGATTAGTCAGACCCTGACGATCCAGCCACTGATTAACCGCCTTATCGGTTTTGCCCAGCGCGGACTGCTGCAGGGTCTCCAGCGACGACAGACGCCCCTGAGCATCGTGAATACCGCGACGCTGTTCGGCGGATTTCTGTTCGGTCACAACAATGTGCTCGCGGGTCTCGCGTATGGATGAGAGCACCGAAGACAGCTGCGCCTCCTGCACTGTTTTCTGCTGCTCGACCTCGTCCAGCTTCAGCTTGAATTCACCGATCTGGCTTTCAATATCCTCACCCCGCAACGCCTGCTGCTCGACATCGATACGCTGCAAGCGCTGATTCAGCTGCTCGATGTGACGCTCCAGCTGCTCCATGCGCGAACGTTCGATCTGGGCTTTCTGACTGGACTCGGAATAACGGCGATTAATGGCATCCCAGGAGGTTTGCCAGCTTTGCATGGCCACTTCCGAAGTGGTAAAGCGCTCGCTGATAATCTGCTCATCCGCCTTCAGCACTGCCAGCGCAGGCTGATCGGCCTGCAACTGCGAGATCACGGTCTCAATGGCGTTGCGGTCGCTCTCTAAAGTCTGAGTCGCCTCAAATAAGGCCTTCTCCACCTGTTCCAGGTCGGCCTTCTGTCGCTGCTGCAAATCCTGCTGATGCTTGATGTTCTGCTCGATACGGGAAATATCGCTGCCCAGGCTGTAATACCGGGCCTGCACCGCGTTCAGGGCATCGTTGGACTCGGTGTGCGACTGGCGATGAGTTTCGATAGCGGACTCCACCGCCCGCTGTTCGGCAATAATCTGCTCCAGCCGGGTATCAGTTTCTGCGATGACTTTGTCGCGCCCGTCCAGCTCCTTTTTCAGATCACGCCAGTGCAGCGCCAGCACCTCGGCTCTCAGCTGACGCTCTTCTGTCTTGAACTCTTTATAGCGTTCGGCAGAGCGGCTCTGACGTTGCAGATGCGACAGCTGCTTGTCGATCTCTTCGCGCAGGTCATCCAGGCGATCGAGGTTGTCGCGGGTATGGCGTATGCGGTTTTCGGTTTCCTTGCGGCGCTCCTTGTATTTGGAGATACCGGCCGCCTCTTCCAGAAAGATGCGCAGCTCTTCGGGCTTGGCCTCGATCAAGCGGGAAATCATACCCTGTTCAATAATGGCATAACTGCGCGGGCCAAGACCGGTACCCAGAAACAGGTCGGCGATATCGCGGCGGCGGCAACGTGTGCCATTTAAGGAGTATTTGGATTGCCCGTCGCGGGAAACCGTGCGTTTGACTGAAATCTCGTCATATTGCGCGAACTGCCCGCCGATCTTCCCCCTGGCTTCGCTGTTATCAAAGTGCAGTTCGACCGAGGCCATGCCCACCGGCTTGCGCGAAGAGGAGCCGTTGAAGATGACATCTTCCATGGAGCTGCCACGCAGATGCTTGGCGGAGGATTCGCCCATGACCCAGCGCACCGCGTCGATGACATTGGATTTGCCGCAGCCGTTCGGGCCGACGATGCCGGTCAGATTTCCGGGTAAATGAAGCGTGGTGGGATCGACAAAAGACTTGAAACCGGCGAGTTTGATCTTGCTAAGACGCATGTGCGATGGGATGTCCTGTTAGCGTGAAAGATAGCTTAAAAATTCGAATAAAACGGTGCTAAATATTGGTCGACAGTATACATGAGAAGGGGTAAAAATCGACAGGGAATTTATCCGTTCCGGCAGGTATAATTGCCGTTTTTTTACAGGCGAAACTAACTCCATGTCGACTCAACCCTCAAAACAGCTGGAAGTCTTTGATAATCCTCAGACAGAATGCGATTACACCATCCGCATCAGCGTTCCCGAATTCACCTGCCTGTGTCCCAAAACCGGCCAGCCCGATTTTGCCAATCTGGAAATCGAGTATGTTCCCGAGCAGGCCTGCATCGAACTCAAGGCGCTGAAAATGTACGTCTGGTCGTTTCGCAATGAAGGCGCTTTCCACGAAGCCGTCACCAACCGGATACTGGCCGATCTGGTCGCCGCCTGCCAGCCGCGCTTTATGCGACTGACCGCCGAGTTCAATGTGCGCGGCGGCATTTACACCAGCGTGGTCGCCGAACACCGCGCACCAGACTGGCAGGCACCCGAACTGGTGCAACTGCCCTAAGCCTTAAAACCTTAAGCCCTCAATCCACCTCCTGCCTATGCCGCCCGAAGTCGTCCCTGCTGATTGCCTGTTTCTAGGTATCGATATCGGCACCTCGGGCGTGCGCGGTTGCGTCATCGATGCGCAGGGCGAAGAGCTGGCCTCACATCGAATCGAACTGGAAGCTCCCCATATCCAGGGTGCATGCATCGAACAGGACGCGCTGATCTGGAAGCAGACTACCGACAATATAATCAAAGCGTTAACTAATCAAGTTAATGCTGATTATCGAGAAAAATCGATTGCCGCCCTGGCCATCGACGGCACCTCGGGCACGGTGCTGGCCTGCGATGAACTGGGCGCCCCGCTCTCTTTCGCCCTCATGTATAACGATGCACGCTGCACCGCCGAAGCCGCGCGCATCGCCGCTATCGCGCCCGCCGACTGCGGTGCCCACGGCACCAGCGCCTCGCTGGCCAAGGCCCTGTTTCTGCTCGAACAGCATCCCGAAGCACGCCACATCTGCCATCAGGCCGACTGGATTGCCGCCACCCTCACCGGCCACTACGGCTTCAGCGATGAGAACAACTGCCTGAAGCTGGGTTACAACTCACTTGAAGAAACCTGGCCTAACTGGCTGAATCAATTAGGCGTAGCAAGGCAGGTGCTGCCCGATGTCGTCAAGCCCGGCAGCCGCCTCGCGAACATCAGCGCTGAAGCCGCCGACGAGCTCGGCTTGCCCGAAAGCTGCGAGATCATCGCCGGCACCACCGACAGCATCGCCGCCTTTATCGCCACCGGTGCCAACACAACCGGCGACGCAGTGACTTCGCTGGGCAGTACGCTGGTGCTGAAAATCATCACCCACCGCCCCGTTTTTGCCCCCGAACTGGGCATCTACAGCCACCGCTTCGGCGAACACTGGCTGGCTGGCGGCGCCTCCAACAGTGGCGGCAGCGTGCTCAAACAGCATTTCAGCCAGTCGCAGCTGGATGCCATGACGCCCCGACTGAACCCACAACAGCCCACCGGCCTGCACTACTACCCGCTGCCTGCCAGCGGCGAGCGCTTTCCCCGCTGTGACCCCGGCCTGAAGCCACAACTCGAACCCCGCCCGGAAGATGATCTCAGCTTCTTTCAGGCCATCCTCGAGGGCATCGCCGACATCGAAGCCGAAGGCTACCAGCAGCTTGCCAAACTGGGCGCACCCGCGCCGCAGCGCGTCTTCACCGCCGGCGGCGGCAGCCGTAACCCGGCATGGCAACAGATACGCGAGCGCACCTTAAACACCCCCGTCATCATCGTCGAACACAGCGAAGCCAGCTACGGCAGCGCGCTGCTGGCGCGACAGGGTTTTATTCAGACGCAATAAAAGCTGGCAGTTGGCAGTTGGCAGTAAAAACTTAAATGCCCGGACAGAACTTGCAAGCCTGCATACACTGCCCCCTCTCCCGCTGGGAGAGGGCTGGGTGAGGGGCTTTCAAAATTTCCACCCTAATCATGAAACACGACCAAACAGTCAGTTAACATTCAAACCCTACAGGAGACATCATGATCAATTATCTAAAAGGCTTCAGCGAATGCTTCAGCGGCTTTGGCCTTATCTTTCTGCCGGGCATACGCCGATTCGTCATCATGCCCTTAATCATCAATGTCGGCCTGTTCGGTGCAGCCATCTACCTGCTCAGCCAGAAAATGGACGCCTGGATTCAGAGCCTGCTGCCGGGCTGGCTGTCCTGGCTGGAATGGTTAATCTGGCCGCTGTTTGCGATCATGATCCTGCTCTTTGTCTTCTACAGCTTCACTCTGGTCGCCAATCTGATTGCCGCGCCCTTCAACAGCGTACTGGCGGCGCGCGTTGAGGCGCACCTCAGTGGCCGGCCCGTGGCAGAGGATAATGGCGAAAAACTGTGGCAACTGGTGCTGCGTAGCGTCGCTGCCGAGATCCAAAAAATGCTGTATTTCCTGATGTGGATGATCCCGCTGATCATCCTCACCCTGATCCCCGGCCTCAATCTAATCGCGCCTTTCGCCTGGTTCCTCTTTACCGCCTGGGCGTTTTCACTGGAATATATGGATTACCCGCTTTCCAACCACGGCCTGTTATTCAAGGAAGTACGCCTGTACAATCGCCGCCACCGCATGCGCGCGCTGGGACTGGGCAGCGGCATTTTCATTATGACCAGCGTACCGGTGCTAAATTTTTTCGCTATGCCTGTCGCCGTTGCCGGTGCCACCCGACTCACCACCCAAACCAAAAACATCCTCTGAGACCCACCCATGGAAAACCGCATTACCGAACTTGAAATCAGACTCACCCACCTAGAAGACACCATCGATATTCTGGATAGCACCATCATCACCCAGCAAAGCCAGATCGACCTGCTGATGCTGAAACTCTCCTTCCTCGAGAAAAAACTCAAGGCCGCCGGTGAATCTCAGGTCGCCCACGAGAAAGACGAAACCCCGCCACCGCATTACTAATGCTGACGATACCCGTACAGGTGTTTTTTTGTAACCACACCCCAACACCTTATTCTGCTGGAAAGATAAAAATAACCCTGTATATTTGTTCAGATTTTGATTCCAGCTCTCAAAAACCCCTCGTACGGTTAATCAGTCTGAAATGCCCGGCTGATCAGATGATGGAAAACGGGTTCATGATCAGGTGCTTTTTCCCGCACCAATCAGCCGCCAGCCAATAAACGCAAGCGCAGTCCACACCACGGTGCGATGGCTCATGGCGATGACGGTGCGTTGCTCGTAATCACCGCCCTACAGCACATGCACTGCAAGTCCGGCAAAGATAAGCGCAGTGGCAGCTGTGATAACGATGGTCAGCCATACCGCCCAGCGTTGCTGCAACCAGAACCCCGCCCCAGCGATAACATAGCCAAAGCCAGCAAGAAAGTTAAACCACAGTACGAATGGCACATAGTTGCCCGCCACCGCCGGGTCACCGAACAGAACAGAACACCACCCCCTCTTTGATTGTCATCAGTCCAAACAGAACCGCCACGATAGACATGCTCCATATTCCGATAGAACGCTCTAATTTAGGTTGTGTCAAAGTTACACCTCCTTATGTCTCATATATACTTCCCAGAATCTACCGACCAATATCGATGGCACTCTCATCGTACCCAAGCACATGCAGCTCGATCGTCTTGATCCTTCCGTGTCTCCTCATGAGTTTTGCCGGCACAAATGTGGTAGAAGCACTTGAAAGTGAGGAAAATTTTCATATCGTAAATAAGTAAAGCAAATCAAACTTTATCTGACAGTGTTAATAGCCTTGATTCTGATGTATGACTGAAGCACTTTATTTTTGGGCTTAATCGGGGGAAAAACTCTTTTTATACCGCCAGTAATCTTCTACCCGGTCTATGTCCCAGCACGGTTCCAACTCAGCGCTGGTCAGGTTATTTTGTCTGATGTTTTCGTGTGTGGCTGTCAGTACTTTATCGCTGCCCCAGGGTACTGACTGGAATACAGCATCGCAGGGGCGGCTCATGCCGATTAACACGTAGCCGCCGTCTTCGGCGGGGACGATGACGATGTCGTTGGCTTCGCCGAGTTTTTTTAGTGCGCTTTCAATCTGTTCGGTGCTTAACGACGGTGCGTCGGTGCCGATTAAGACAACGCGTTTGAATTTTTTCAGATTTGCTTTAATCGCCTGCGCCATGCGTTCGCCCAGGTCAGCGCCCTGCTGTTGATGCAGCGTCACTTCATAGCTGTTTTTACAGCGCTGAAAAAAATCGTGTTCACAATCGGGTGCGCACCAGAGCTGGACTTCGCAAAGCTTACTTGCCTTTAATGCGGACAGTCTGGAATGCACCAGTTCTGACTGTAGTTCAGTGGCGGCTTCGACACCGATGTCGGGGATGAGTCGGGTGTTGACGGTGCCCGCGACCGGGGCTTTGGCGAAAACCAGCAGCACTGCATCGGGGTACTTGAATGTCATTTTCGGTAGTAGCGTGTAAACAGTTTGTCGGGCGGAACACCGAGAAAATACAGCAGGCGCAGTTGCCACATGAGCAAGGTTGTTTTAACTATGCCATTTTTCTCCCATCTACGGCTGGATGTGGTAACGGGATTTTTTATGCAAGCCGGTTTACTAAATGTTTTCAACTTTTTGCTCAGTTCGATGTCTTCCATCAGCTTTATTTCCGGATAGCCGCCCGCCTGCATAAATACGTTGCGGCGTACAAAGATCACCTGATCACCGGTCGCGATGCCGGTGAGGCAAGAACGCCAGTTCATCATGGTTTCGATTATTCTAAACATCCGATGCCGGCCCGAAAGGCGAACATTAAACCGACCCCATTGATTTTTATTATTCATGGCATCGACAATCAGATTGTTAACCTGTGGCGGAAGCTCAGTATCTGCGTGCAGAAACACAAGCACTTCACCGCTCGCCTGTTCCGCGCCGATGTTCATCTGCATGGCTCTGCCCGGCTTTGACATCAGCAGTTTATCAACCATGCCGACGGCGCATTCAAAGCTGTTGTCGCGACTGCCGCCGTCAACGACGATTACTTCATGACCCTGAAGGCGGTAGCTCTGTAACCGCCTGAGCAAGGCAATAATATTTTCAGCTTCGTTATAAACGGGAATAATGATAGAGAGTTTCATCAGGCAACTGTTGGCTGGTTTTATGTTACCGCGCCACCACAGGACGAACCCTGCCCCGCTGTGCAGCCATAACAGTGCTGCATGACAACGATCGGCGAACGCTTAAAATCAAAGTCCATTAAATCTGATAATTTGACCTTGCCCTTATTGAATACCGATTTTAAATGCAGCATCTGATTGAAGTCGCAGTCGTAGACATTGCCCTGCCAGTCGACGCTGATCTGGGTACGGCACATCAAGCCTTCCAGGTTTTCATCGGTGTGAGAATCTTTGAGCAGTTTCATGTAGCCGTCAAAGGTGCCTTTGGATAATAGCATGCTGCCGAAACGCTTAATCGGCATATTGGTGATGGTGAAAAGCTGATTAAATTCAATCGCATATTCTTTCCGCAATGACTTTTTGTAATCCTGTTCCAGGGCATTTTGTGGTGGCGGCAGGCTGGCACCCTGCGGATTAAATACCAGATTCAAAGTCAGTTGATCCTGCATGCCATAACCCAGCGCATTGAGTTTTTTTAAACCTTTTATGCTGTTTTCAAAAACATTTTTTCCCCGTTGCGCATTCACATTCTCTTCCTGATAACAGGGCAACGATGCCACTACTTCAACTTTGTTATCGGCTAGAAAATCCGCCAGCCATTCATAGCCCGGCTCTTCCAGAATGGTTAAATTGCAGCGATCAATCACATGCACATCCAGGGCGCGTACTGCTGTGACCAGCTGACAAAAATGCGGGTTCATTTCCGGGGCACCGCCAGTCAGATCTAAAGTTTTAATTTTATGTTTTTTAATAAACTGGATAACGCTGTCGATGGATTCACTCGACATCAGTTCGGTGCGCCTTGGGCCGGCATCAACATGACAATGCAGACACTGCTGATTACATAAGTAACCCAAATTAACCTGTAGCGTTTCCAGTACCGTACGCTGGATAGCGGGGAAGTCAGTGTCTTTCAGGTATTCAAGCGTGTCTTTCATTCAAATCATCACCGAGAAAATATTTTCTATCAATTACAAAAAAGGCTGACAGTCGTCAGCCTTTCCTTTGACCATAAACAGGCAGGCCTGTTCAATCAGCTCACCTGGGTCATCAAACCAAATGATTTAACAAAAGCACCTGCCAGATCAGGGTCTTTGATCATGGTGGCATAATCGCCTTTCTTAAATCGTATCTTGCGCGAGGTATAAGCCATCCCCAGCTTCATCAAGCCCGGCGGTTTGGCAATAAGTGCAAGCCAGTTTTCCCGGCTTGCACGGATGTCCCAATTTATAGCGCTCTCCGGCAGTTTGTCTACGGAGACAATATCACCATTTTCAATGGTCATTACGAAGTTCGGTGCGTCCTCATCGTGAAAGCCAAAAGCAACAACCGAATTAAAACCGGCCTTTTTTAGTGCTGAGGTAATTTCATAATTGCTGTTCCACGCCTCCATGTAGACCTGTGCCCATTCTTTGGAAAATAATTCTGTCATTATCTAAAATCCTGCCTTAAGGGTTGCCACCCGGTTATTAATTGTTGCCCGATTACTAGAAGTTTCCAATATTAGTTCCATTGTGTCAAAAAATTCACCTACTCTTTAAATAAAAAGAACCTGATCATAAACTTAGCATGAACTCTATTATAAAGCTTCATGTCAACTTGTTTTTTATTATTTAAAATCAATAACCTACTGTGTGCGTAAAATTAGTGCATTGCCGGCCTGTTCAACTTTCAAACTCCCCAGATAAGACATGCCCAGCAATATCGGGCCGGGGTGTTCGCCATCAATCACCACCGCGTCTACGTTTCTTCTCTTGATCCGGCCCAGTGATACCGTTTTCAGACGTACGCTATAGGCCTTAACAAAACCCGAAGCGGTGCTGACGGTTGTAGGCTTGCCTTCTGATTCATATCGTATACCGAGGCGTTTGGCCTGCGAGCCATTCATTGCCACTGAAGAGGCGCCGGTATCCAGAAGGAAGCGAACACTCTGCCCGTTTATACTACCGACAGACAGAAACATGCCGCCTTCATTGGCAAATACTTTTTCTTCGATATTTTCTGGTACGGCGAAGTTTAAGGAGATGGAAGAACCTAATGTGTAATCTTGCGCTTTCCCGTCGATTTCAAAAGTGGCCCTGTTAGGATCAGCGACAATCAGTTTTATCCCTTCGGGGCTGATTTCACCGACCGATAAGACCCGACGTTGGCCGTCGATCTGCGCGATCACTTTTCCCGAAAATAGCGCCTGCACTTCAATTACAGGACTCGCCAAAACTAACGAAGTTTCCATCAGCAAGAGTGTTATCGCAATGGTCAGAAAAATCTTCATATCTGAACAAACCAGTACCAGTATGCCTGGAGCAATAACATCGAGACCAGTCCTGCGGCGACATCATCTATCATGATGCCGAAACCGCCGGCGATATTTTTATCCAGCCATGAAATTGGCCAGGGCTTGAGCGCATCGAAAAATCTGAACAGGATAAAACCGGCCACTATCCACTGCCAGCCATCGGGCGCAGCAAACATCGTAATCAGAAACCCGGCCACCTCATCGATGACGATGCCGGGGTGATCATGCACGCCCAGCTTTTGCGCTGAATACGAACAGATCCAGATGCCCAGCACGGTTATCAACAGCGTTATCAGTGCATAGGTCAGCAGTGGCAGGTTCTGCATGAACAAAAAAAACGGCACCGCCACCAGTGTACCGGCTGTACCGGGGGCTTTAGGCGACAGGCCGCTACCAAAACCTACAGCCAGACATACAACCGGATTTTTCAGCGCCTTAAAATGAATGCGACTGACGGCTTGTGACGGATGTTGTTCGGAGTCAGACATGGGAAAAATGCTCGTAACCTGTTGCGGTTAATTCCATCGATTCACCATTGCTGCTGATAACGGTTAACGCTTCTGATAAATCAATTTCACCAATGCATGTTAGTAATAGGCCCATTGATTCTGCCAGCGAAAACAGCGTAGATTCATTTGTTTCGGAAGTTACCATGCACAGCTCATAATCATCACCACCCGATAATATCATCCGGTTAAAGTCGACCCCATCAAAATGCACCATGCTTTCACGAAACTCCGGGGATACCGGCAGGCGATCAAAATAGACTCTGGCACCACAATGGCTGGCTTTAAGGATGTGTCCCAGATCAGCAATCAGGCCATCGGATAAATCGATGGCGCAGGCACAATGTTCAGCGGCGCGTTGTGCGAATTCGACTCGAGGCACAGGCCGGTTTAATTTCTTTATAATTGCGGCGCTGGTCTCGGGGTTAGGTAAGTCGTGAACATCTAACAGCTTCAAAGCCAATGCAGCATCACCCAGATTACCGGTAAGATAAATTTTATCGCACGGCTTCGCCGCATCGCGCCGCATCGCCCTGCCCTGATCAACAAAGCCGGTCAACTGCACAGTAATAGTCAAAGGTCCCTGCGTGGTATCGCCGCCAATCAGCTGCACATTATAGGCATGTAAAGTTTGTTTGAAGCTGGTGGAAAACTTTTCCAGCCACTCGGGATCACTCTCGGGCAAAGTGATGGCCAGTGTCGCCCAGGCGGGCTCGGCACCCATTGCCGCCAGATCGCTCAGGTTGACGGCCAGTGATTTATAGCCAATATCTTCAGCCGAGGTGGCCACGGGAAAATGCACGCCTGAAACCAGTGTATCAACGGTCATGACCAGCTGCTTACCAGGGGGCGGATTGAGCAGGGCGCAATCGTCACCAATCCCCAGCGCAACATCGTCACGCTTGAAGTCATAACTAAAATATTCTTGTATAAGATTGAATTCGGCAGTACCGGTCATGACACTACTCCATCGAAAAAATCAGGAACTCAAAGCTGCGTAATTTCAGTAGCACGCACTTCGCGCGCCACTTTATCCAGCACGGCATTGACAAAAGTATGACTTTTTACTGCACAAAACTTTTTTGTCAGATTCACCGCCTCATTCAACACAACACGGTATGGCACATCCGGCCGCTTTATGAACTCATAGCAGGCGAGGCGCAGTATGGCTCGCTCAACCTGATCAACGGAAGCAATGGCACGTCCGGTATATTGCACCAGTGTCTGATCGATGACTTCAATATTCTCTTCAACACCGTAAAACAGTTCTCTAAAATAATCCAAATCAACCTGCTCGGATTCTTCATTTTCCAAAAACTGCTGCTCAATGCCTTTTACGTCGTCGCTGGTCATTTGCCACTGATAAATTGCCTGCATGGCAAATCGCCTTGCCTTACCTCTGGCTTTAGCAAGACTTGAATTTTGTGACATGTTAATACTCAATTTGTAAAAATGGACTGATTAAAAATCTTTCTCAAAAGATCCAGTTTAATAGGGCTAACCCAGGTTCTGAAACAGACTGACCATTTCAATCGCTGAAGCGGCGGCTTCCGAACCTTTGTTACCGGCCTTGGTGCCCGCGCGTTCAATCGACTGCTCAATAGAGTCGGTGGTTAAAATACCGTTAATCACCGGTATACCATGATCAAGCGCAACTGCTGACAGACCCTTCGCCGACTCGTTGGCAACAATATCAAAATGGGGCGTGGCACCGCGTATAACAGCGCCCAGTGCGATGATGGCACTGTACTTGCCACTCTGCGCCAGATTCTGCACCACCACAGGCAACTCGAATGCACCGGGAACTTTGACTACTGTAATATGATTTTCAGCAACACCGCTACGCTTGAGCGTATCGACAGCACCTGCCAGCAGGCTTTCGACAATGAAGCCGTTAAAGCGTGCACACACAATTGCAAATTCACCTTTGCTGTATTGCAAACTGCCTTCAATAATATTTTCGTTCATGATTTTTTACTCTTATATATTTATACTTTGGTATTTTTATGCAGCTTCCGGCTTATTCGCCCTGCTCGTCTCCGCTGATATATTCAACTACTTCAAGACCAAAACCGCCTAAGCCATGAATGACTTTTGGCGCGGTCAGCAATCGCATTTTTTTCACGCCTATGTCCATCAATATCTGCGCGCCGACACCGTCAGTACGAATATCCGTCTTCGGTTTTTTACTAAACTCACTCGCCGCGAGATGGCGAGTCATCCACTGCAACATCATTTTGTCTTCATCACTGTTTCTCAGGATAACGACCACGCCCTGATCAGCATCAGCGACGCGTTTAATGGCGTCATCCAGGGGCCAGCTTGTGGAGTGCGAAGACGCCATGATATCAACCAGCGTATCAACCATATGCACACGCACCAGCGTAGGTTTGTCGCCATCAATCTCACCCTTAACCAACGCGAAGTGAGTGACATTATCCAGCGTATTCTGGAAAGCCAGTAACCTGAACTTGCCATATTTTGTCGGGAAGTCTGTTTCCGCAACTCTTTCTATGGTTTTTTCGTTTTTAATACGATAACTGATCAGATCTTCGATGGTACCGATTTTCAGATTATGTTCCTGGGCGAATTTTTCCAGATCCGGACGACGTGCCATGGTGCCGTCTTCATTGAGAATTTCAACAATCACCGAACTCGGATCCAGACCTGCCATATGCGCCAAATCGCAGCCCGCTTCGGTGTGTCCGGCACGACTCAGTACACCACCGGGTTGCGCCATAAGCGGGAAAATATGACCCGGCTGCACAATATCCTCGGGGCCGGCATCAGCTTTAACCGCCGCCAGAACTGTAGCCGCACGGTCCGCCGCCGAGATGCCGGTGGTGACACCCTCAGCCGCTTCGATGGAAACTGTGAAGTTGGTGCTTTGCATGACATCAGCACCCCCTACCATCAGCGGCAGGCGTAATTGCTTGCAGCGCTGTTCGGTGAGCGTCAGACAGATCAAACCCCGTCCATAACGCGCCATGTAATTGATAGCCGCAGGGGTGACAGCACTGGCCGCCATTAACAAATCGCCTTCGTTTTCTCGATCCTCATCGTCCATGACAATGACCATTTTACCCTGACGGATATCTTCAATAATTTCTTCTGTAGTATTAAGTTTCATATAATAAATAATCGGTGTTATTAACTAACCGATAAACCCTGCCTTAGATAACAATTCCAGATTAAGCCCTTCCCTGTTCTCACCTGACGTGTGTAACAATAAACTTTCCAGATAACGCGCTACCAGATCCACTTCCAGATTAACTTCGGTACCCGGCTTATAACTTTTAATAATGGTTCGCTCCTGCGTATGCGGCACTATGTTTATATCAAAGCGATCATCATTTACCGCATTAACGGTAAGACTCGTGCCATCAATACAAATCGAACCCTTAACGGCGATGTAACGTTTCAGTTCCGCCGGCACCTGCACGGTGTATCTTGTTGATCGACCATCATTGCTGATATTAACCACCTTGCCCAAACCGTCAACATGGCCGCTGACCAGATGCCCGCCCAGACGCGTGGTGGGCAACAGGGCTTTTTCAAGATTAACCGGGCTGCCCGCCTTCAAATCTTTGAGCGTGGTCAGTGAGACCGTTTCATTGGAAACATCAGCCTCAAAACTATGCGCATCAAATTTAACCGCGGTTAAACACACACCATTGACGGCAATGCTGTCGCCGAGTTTGACGTCGCTTATATCCAGCGACTGAACATCAACGATCAGCCGACTATCACCGCCAACGGCTTCAATACGTTTTACTTTTCCGACCGCTTCAATAATTCCGGTAAACATTATTCGGTACCTTTAGGCGTTGCTGAGCGCAATCGTGTAGCTGCTCAGAGGCATACCGGAAGCGGTATTAAATTCGGCACCGGCCTTCACTCCGGCGGCGGCGATCTCTTCTGCGGTATCATAAAGATCATAGACCGCGAACATTGCGCCCAATGCATATTCAGAGCCGGAACCAATTGACCAGAATCGCGTGTAGTGCGAAACCTCTCGCAATGAATGCACACCGAATATGCCGTGCTCTGAAGCAATCAGAGCATCAATCTGTGTGGACTCGTAGGGATCATCATCTTCATCTTTGGCGTTCAGAAAATATTTCTCTTTCAGAACCGGATGCAGGCTTCGAAAGGTTTCAAAAATCGCTAACTTGGATGAAAAATCCGTTTTGATTTTTTTATCCGCCAAAATGCTTTCCATCACCAACTGATGCGCGGCACTGCCGACAATGCCGATATGCGCATTTTTGGTTTTGATGATTTTATCGTGATCCGCGTCATACTCGGAACCCAGACGCAAATCACCAAAACTGGTTAAGCTGTCCGCCGCAATACAAACCTGACCGGCTTTCTTAACTACAACAATGGTGGACATCTAATTTATTCTCCTACTATTAATCTTTATGATAAACAGGTGTGGCGATGATGCGTAAATCTTTAGCCAGCATGCGTACATCCTGAATATCCAGCGAAATTCTATCTTGCATTTTTGACAGGCCCGGCAGCGCAAACAGACCTCTTGCCTGGTCGCCCATAATATGGGGCGCCATATAAACCACGATTTCATCGACCAGCTGCTGCTGCAGAAAAGCGCCGCTCAAAAGCGCACCGGCTTCAACGTGCACTTCATTGATTTCAATTTCCGCCAGATAGTTCAGCGCGGCGCTCAAATCCACATGGCCGTCTTTTTCCGCCACTTGCACAAACTTACAGTGCGAACTTTCTATCGCGTTTTTTTCTGCGCCTGCCCCGGTTGTCGTCATAACCAGCACATCGCCATCGACCTTTGCTGTTTTTGCATGAACCGGAAAACGCGCCGCGCTGTCCAGTATAACGCGAAGCGGTTGCCTGATTTCAGCCACGCCCAGCTGCTTCGCCGAGAGCCTTACATTCATCGACGGGTCGTCCAGTAAAACCGTGCCGATGCCGGTTAGAACCACTGAGCTTCGCGCTCTTAACCGCTGCACGTCCTGCCTTGCGGCCTCGCCGGTAATCCACTGGCTTTCTCCCGAGGCCATGGCCGTGCGGCCGTCCAGGCTCATTGCCATTTTGACACGTACATAAGGCCGGCCCGTTTCCATGCGTTTGATGAAGCCCGGGTTTAATGTTCTGGCCTGAGTTTCCATCAGACCGCATTCCACCTTGATGCCGTTGGCCTGTAATGTTTTCAGGCCCTGCCCTGCGACCCGTGGATTCGGATCCTGCATTGCCACCACTACACGGCTGACTCCGGCCTTGATCAATGCATCGGCACAGGGCGGCGTTTTGCCGGTGTGACTGCACGGCTCCAGAGTCACATACGCCGTGGCGTTTTCAGCTGCGGCTCCGGCCTGCCTCAGCGCCAGCACTTCGGCGTGAGGCTCACCCGCTTTCCGGTGCCAACCTTCGCCTACAATATTTCCATCCTTAACCACTACGCAGCCGACACGCGGATTTGGATCGGTGCCGTACAAACCTTTCTGCGCCAGACGCAGGGCGCGTTGCATGAATAGGTGATCCTGAGCTTTCATCTCAGCAGACACTTAGGAGCTTTTTTTCCGCGTCTTTTTTTGCTCATCCAGGCGCTCAATCACATCGCGAAATGCGTTGATGTCGCTGAAATCCAGATAGACCGAAGCAAAGCGAATATAGGCCACGTGATCCATCGTCAGCAACTCTTCCATCACCCAGTTGCCCAGTTTGCTGCTGTCAACTTCGCGCAGCCCTGCCGACATCAGTTTATGCTTGACGCGATTCAGCGCCTCTTCAACCTGCTCGGTCACAACCGGACGTTTTTCCAGTGCCCGCATCACGCCCGCACGCAACTTTTCATCACTGTACGGAACGCGGCTGCCACTGCTCTTGACGATGCGCGGCATATTCAGCTCGGCCGTTTCATAGGTGGTAAAGCGTTCACTGCAGGCAACACACTCACGCCTTCTGCGCACCTGATCGCCGTCATTGGATAAACGTGAATCAATAACGCGGGTATCAGGTTCTGAACAGAATGGACAGTGCATGATTTTGCTCGTTTATTTTAGAAATAACTTAGGCATAGACTGGCAGACGCTGGCAGATGTCACGCACTTTTTCGACCACATCGTGAATCACTTTTTCGTCGGCATTCGCGCCGTCCATACTATCGATAATGTCGCACATCCAGCCGGCCAGATTAGTGGCATCTTCTGCATTGAAACCGCGCGTGGTCATCGCCGGTGTGCCGACGCGAATACCGCTGGTGACAAACGGTGACTGCGGATCATTGGGCACGGCGTTTTTATTGACGGTAATGTGAGCACGCCCCAGAGCCGCTTCGACATCTTTGCCGGTCAGGCCTTTGCCCACCAGATCCCACAGGAACAGGTGATTATCGGTGCCGCCGGAAACCACGTTGAAACCGCGTTTGATGACCACTTCCGCCATGGCTCTGGCATTCACGATCACCTGTTTCTGATAATCGACAAATTCCGGCTCCTGCGCTTCCAGAAAGGCCACGGCTTTGGCGGCGATGACGTGCATCAAAGGTCCGCCCTGGGTGCCGGGGAAAATAGCCGAGTTTAATTTTTTGGCGATGTCCTGATTCTTCATCACCGAATTCGCACCCGCCAGAATAATGCCGCCGCGAGGTCCGCGCAGCGTTTTATGGGTGGTGGAGGTGACCACATCGGCCACTTCCACCGGGTTGGGATACTGACCGGCTGCAATCAGGCCGGCCACGTGGGCCATATCGACAAACAGATAGGCGCCGACGGAATCGGCAATTTTGCGGAAACGGTTCCAGTCCATCACCCGTGAATAGGCGGAGAAACCGGCGACGATCATTTTGGGCTTGTGCTCATCGGCCAGACGCTGAACCTCGTCGTAATCGACTTCACCGGTTTCGATGTTGATGCCGTACTGCACGGCATTGTAGATTTTTCCGGAGAAACTGACTTTAGAACCGTGGGTAAGATGACCGCCATCTGACAACGACATGCCCAGCACGGTATCGCCCGGCTGGCACAGCGCCATGTAAACCGCGGCGTTGGCCTGGGAGCCGGAATGGGGCTGCACGTTGGCGTATTCAGCGCCGAAAATCTGTTTCACGCGGTCAATCGCCAGCTGCTCGGCCACATCCACATTCTCGCAGCCGCCGTAATAGCGTCGTGCGGGGTAGCCTTCAGCATACTTGTTCGTTAACAGCGAGCCCTGCGCCTGCATGACGCGGGGACTGGCGTAATTCTCGGAGGCAATGAGTTCGATATGCTCTTCCTGACGTCGAACTTCGTGCTCCATGGCAGCCCACAACGCCTGATCATAGCCTTCAATGGTCATTTCTTTGGAAAACATGATTACTCCTGATATGTCTGTACTGTGAATAAGCGCCGGTAAGTGGCTCATTCATAAATTAATGGAGGCGCCCTAATAAACCGCCGCTGAAAGGCGGGCAATATTAACAAAAAGCGGCACTGGCTGCATGTATTTTATGATACTAAGCCCACCGTAAGCCGGTGATTTGCATTTGATTATCAAGTTTTATACCCTGCATGCTTGCAAAACCTTGAATACTTGGTATTCCATGCACATATTAAGTCTTTAATCTCAACGCGTTCCCGATATAATTCAGGCACAATAAAAACGCTGCCTGCTTAGCTTTGTCTGTTCGAATTGCCCCGGGCGCTCATAACAAACTTTTCAACCAGGTAATACACTGCAATATGGCTCAATATATCTACACCATGAATGGCGTCGGCAAGGTCGTTCCGCCCAAAAAACAGATTCTCAAAGACATTAATCTGAACTTCTTTCCCGGCGCAAAAATCGGCGTGCTCGGCTACAATGGCGCGGGTAAATCCACCCTGCTACGCATCATGGCGGGTGTGGATACCGATTACATCGGCGAGGCCCGCCCGGCCAAAGATATCCGCATCGGCTACCTCTCTCAGGAGCCACAGCTGGATGCCGACAAGGATGTACGCGGCAACGTGGAAGAAGGCCTGAGCGAGATCAAGGACGCGCACCAGCAGCTCGAAGCGGTTTACGCCGCTTACGCCGAACCCGATGCCGACTTCGATGCTCTGGCCACCGAACAGGCGCGGCTGGAAAACATTCTCCAGTCAGCCGATGCCCATAACCTTGAACGCATTATGGAAGTCGCCGCCGACGCCCTGCGCCTGCCCCCGTGGGAGGCTGATGTCAGCAAGCTCTCCGGCGGTGAACGCCGCCGCGTCGCCCTGTGCCGGTTGCTGCTGTCGTCACCCGACATGCTCATTCTCGACGAACCCACTAACCATCTGGATGCCGAGTCGGTCGCCTGGCTGGAGCACTTTCTGAAAGATTTTCAGGGAACGGTGGTCGCTGTCACCCATGACCGCTACTTCCTCGATAATGTCGCCGGCTGGATTCTCGAACTGGATCGCGGCCACGGCATCCCCTGGGAAGGCAATTACTCCTCCTGGCTGGAACAGAAAGACCAGCGTCTGTCCATCGAAGAGAACAAGGAAGCCGGTCGGCAGAAGGCCATCAAGGCCGAGCTGGAATGGGTGCACTCCAACCCCAAAGCGCGTCAGGCAAAAAGCAAGGCGCGCATGCAGCGTTTTGAGGAGCTTTCCTCCAGCGATTACCAGAAACGCAGCGAAACCAAATCGCTGTATATTCCTCCCGGTGACCGCCTGGGCGAAAAGGTCATTGAAGCTGAACATATCAGCAAGAAATATGACGACAAGCTACTCTACGATGACCTGAGTTTCAGGCTGCCGCGTGGCGGCATCGTCGGCATTATCGGCCCCAACGGCGCGGGTAAAACCACCCTGTTCCGTATGCTAACCGGCGAAGAAACACCCGACAGCGGCAACTTCGAAGTGGGCGAATCGGTGAAAATCGGCTATGTTGATCAATCTCGAGACAGTCTCGACGGTGGCAAAACGGTCTGGCAGGAAATCTCTGACGGCCTCGACACCATTACCATCGGCAATTACACCGTGGCCTCACGCAGCTACGTCAGCCGCTTCAACTTCAAGGGTGAAGACCAGCAAAAATTCATCAAGGATCTATCGGGGGGCGAGCGCAACCGCGTGCATCTGGCCAAGCTGCTCAAGAGCGGCGGCAATCTGCTGCTGCTCGACGAACCCACCAATGACCTCGATGTAGAAACCCTGCGCGCCCTGGAAGAAGCCATACTCGACTTCCCCGGCTGCGTAGTGGTGATCTCGCATGACCGCTGGTTTCTCGATCGTATAGCCACCCATATCCTGGCGTTCGAGGGCGACAGCACCGCAGTGTGGTTTGAAGGCAACTACTCCGATTACGAAGCCGACAGAAAATCAAGACTGGGCGAGGAAGCGAACAACCCGCATCGTATCAAATTTAAAAAACTGGCTTAGTGCTGGGGCGAGACTTCAATGATATTAAGAAATGTGACTTGCCGCAGATAAAAATTACTTTATCTGCGTCAGTCAATGGATTAGTTTCTGTATTTACAAATGAATGCTGATTGATAAAAGTTCAACCGAGGCATTATTTTTTATTCTTTTTAACGTAGTCGATATATGACTGCATGCATGTAACCAGCGCATCCACGTGCTTGTCTTCAACCAGATTAAAATCACCGTCAACGATATGAGTCAGATCCGGCCATAAATCTGCGGCTTCATTGACCACATTTCTGGCTTCTTCCTTGCCCGGCTCGCTATATGCAGCAACCTGATTTCCCAGTCTGATGCCGGCAGCTTCTTTCAACGCCATGTCCGCCTGCTTGCATATATCGGCGAAACTTGTTTTTGTATCGAAGCAGTCTGCGGATGAATAACCGTAGATCAGCTCTTTTCTGAGCGTTTTCCCGTTGAGTTCGAAAACCAGCTTTTTCAAACACTCACACAGGCGCTCGACTGCAAGTTTGGTATTAAAAGTGTCGGCATAGAGCAGTATTGCGAATTTGTTCTCACCAATACGCGTGGCAACATCGCCATCACGCAATATACTGCTAATTCGCTTTACCAGTGAAACGATGATCTGGCGCACTGACTTACTATCAATCGACTGCTTGATCTCTTCAATATTGGAGATTTCTATATGCACCACAGAAAACTCCTCTTTGGTTTCCCGCGAACGCGCCAGTGCCTCACGACCGATATTCTGAAAGCCACTAGGCGTAACAAAAACCTTTTGAGTACGATCAAGCTTATCTTCTACTCTTCTGCTCGGGTGCGAATTGGAACGGGCACGACTTAACAGATCCATCGCATCAAAGGGCTTGCCAATGAAATCGGTCGCTCCAATGTCAAAGACGGCACGCTTGCCTGCCGGCGAATCCGACTGCCCGGTTACCATAATGACAGGCAGGCCCGCTATCCTGACATTATCAGACTCACGAATCTTTAATAGCAATTGCATGCCGTTCATTGTCGGCATCTGTAAATCCGAAAATATAACTTTTATATTTTCATTTTCATTGATTCTGATCCATGCCTCACTGCCATCTTTTGCAGTATGTACGAGGAACTCTTCCTGCAACATTTTTTTTGCCGTTGCCAGAATTGTTGCTGAATCATCAACAATAAGTATCTCGTTTTTAGTATCCCCTTGACTGCTCATAAATGACTCACAAACTACTCAAATAAAACAAAATATAAACCAGCCTGACTTAAGGGACTGTTCATAGCTTTATCAGCATTAATTACTAGCTGATTCCTGCAAAATCTCGCCAAGCACGCCAACATTAACTAACTCATCGACATTCAGTAGAATAATCATTTGATCATTGACTGTTGCTAAACCCTTGATAAAATCCATGCTAACAGAGCCACCTACTTCAGGTGCTGAGTTAATGCTGTCGGTAGGAATGTTATAAACATCTGAAACCGCATCGACCACCATACCAATCGTCCGCTCACCCTTGGCATGCTGCACTTTAACGACAACGGTCACAGTTTCCGAGTTGAATTCAGCCTTCTCCAAATGGAAGCGTTTTCTTAAATCAAATATCGGTACTACCACACCACGAAGATTAACAACGCCGAGGACGTAGTCCGGTGCATTAGGAATAATTGTCGCGCTGTCCCACCCACGTATTTCCTGCACACGTAGAATGTCAACGCCGTATTCCTCTTCAGCCAGCATAAATGTTAAATACTGATCAGTACCCGCTTCTATATCCATTGAGGTACCGTTTACATCCATCGCTACATTCATAATTCATCTCCGCATTCGCTATTTATCGATACATTACACCGATGTTGACCTTATACAAACTTTTAGATTAAAAATCCTGCCACTCACCATCTTCGTTCTTTTGAGGCAAGCTTACTGCCTTCGTTGATTTGCTCTTATCAGATTTTTCAAGTATGGGCGTGCTTTCATGCGAAACCGCTTGATTGCTATTATGAATCACGCCGTTGTATTTCACATAGTTACTTTCGTTCAGTTTAAAGAAGGAAACCAGAGAATCTAACTCCTGTGCCTGAGCGCCCATGGCTTCACTGGCCGCCGAAGCTTCTTCCACCAGTGACGCATTTTGCTGCGTCATCTCATCCATCTGCAATAAAGCCTTATTAACCTGATTAATTCCATCAGCCTGCTCTTTACTGGCGGCGGCAATTTCAGCAACGATATCGCTGACCTTCTTCACTGAGTCCACAATTTCAGATAAGGCACCGCCGGATTCATTCACCAGTCTTGAACCATTTTGCACTTTATCTACACTGTTTTTAATTAGACCTTTAATTTCTTTAGCAGCAGTTGCACTGCGGCCGGCAAGATTTCGCACCTCACTGGCCACAACAGCAAAGCCACGACCCTGCTCACCCGCACGTGCTGCCTCGACTGCGGCATTCAAAGCCAGCAAGTTAGTCTGGAAGGCTATCTCGTCAATCACGCCTATAATATCGGCAATCTGCTTGCTGGCAACATTAATTTCACTCATTGCCACGACTGCTTCATTGACCACCATACCGCCTGTGTCAGCCTGCTCGCGAGCTGCAAGTGCCAGTTGGTTGGCAAGTTGTGCATTTTCAGAGTTCTGATTTACGGTTCCGGTCATCTCTTCCATACTGGAGGCGACTTCCTCAAGACTGGAAGCCTGCTCCTGGGTACGCTGACTTAAATTAGAATTTCCCTGTGAGACCTGTTCTGAAGCTATGTTCACCTCGTTGGCTCCCGACTTAATGCCGCTAATAATTTCCAGCAATTTCTGAACTGTCTGCCCGATCGAGCCGTAAACACCCACAGCATCCCTGTCCACTTTCATGTCCAGATTACCCCTGGCCAGAGCATCGGAGAGCCGCACAAGTTCAGCAGGGTCACGACCCAGCTGTGCGTTCACACTACGTAAAATCATCACCGCCATGAAGATAGAGATAAAGACCGCGATGATACCGACGACGACAATCAAAACATTGGATAAATCGATGACTGATGTAATTGTATCCATTTCAGCTTCAACGGTTGCATCACCTATCTCTTCGGTTTTATCCAGCAATTTCAGCATGGTCGCTGAAGTTACTTCATAATCAATACGCGCATCTGCATAAACATTAAACAGCTGCGTGGCCTCGGTAAAATCCGCCTTATGTTTAGTGACTGCCTGCGCCAAAGCGGCACTGTAGGTCTGGCCTTGATAGGCACCGTCCGGCACCTCGTTATTCTTGAAGCCGCTGTAGCTGAGCACTTTTTTACTGACATCCAGTAACATATCATTACCATCCTTGATACCCGCCTGTGATTCCTCTGCATTTTTAAAAGCCAGCAGGCGACGGTAGTAATACATGGCTTTCAACATGCCGGCCTGTGATTCCATAATACTGTCATTCAATTTTTCAGCATGCCCCATCAGAGCCTGGAAGTCGTGAAAGTTAGAGGCCAGACGGTTATCAACGGCATCAAATTTTTCAAACTCTGCCACTACCTGCTTGACTGTTGCTGCGTAGCCTATTTCTGCCTCCTGGATGTCTGTAAGCTCAGCATCACTCAGCAAACCCGCATTTTTCACTCTCGACAGCGCCGCTTCGGCACTCACCTGGTGCGCGTTTAACTCATCGTGAAGAGTGACATAGTCTGCCATGCCTGCAAACATCTTCTCGACCAGCAGCATTTCGCCTTGCGTGCCGATAGACGCCTCCATGGCGCCATCTGCTGAATCCCAGGCGGGACCGGTTACATACTCCAACGATGAACTTAAGCGGCTAACTCCAAAATAACCGGTAATCCCAATGGCCACTGCCAATAGCGTCAATATTATAAATGCACCACCAATTTTAGATGACATTTTAATGTTTGAATTCATAGACTTACCCTCTATCTTGTTGCTTAATAACAGCGCTGAAGCTCAAGGCTTCTCAAAACATCAGATTCCATCCCAATTCATTCGGCATTCATTATTGCAACATTTTTATTTTAATAATTACGACAGCTTCAATGGCGCATAATTATTCATTATTTTTAACTGTAATATATAGCTCTATTGAGCCATTAATACACATATAACAGGGCGAATAAAAACTCTTTTTTATCAGAAAAGCTCTATTCCGCCTGCACCCATGGAGGTTTGCTTAACCGGGTTTTCTTTTTCCAGTTTTTTACCCACCTCTGAAATTTTTGCCTGCATAGCCGACATAACTTCTTTTGCTTTGTCCTGCGGGGCATTCTTTAGCATATTCACATCCAGATTTAATTGATCGACCAGACCTTCAAGACCCTCCGATCTTGCCCGGCAATGTCCAATCAGCTGCTGCAGAATATCCTCGAATTGAAGTGAACGGACAACCACAGTGATATTTTGATTAACCATCTTGTTTAATGCCTGATATTCCTCCTGCAACTGCTCACTTTCTGCCGCATCGACCACTCCAGCCATTTTCTGCATCATTTGATTCTGTTGGTTTAACTGTGTATTCAGACCATTCAAGCTCAGCATTAATGTTTTGATAGCGTCACTGACTACAGATCCCATTTGAGATAGCTCGTCACGAATCTCGGTATGCTCGCGTGCAATCAAACCGTGCAGCTCATTTACCAGTCTATACAGCAACGCGCCCGACTCAGTAGACTCATCCGGTTTTATACTCATGTCATTACTCTTCGTATTTTTTATATCACCCATGAGTTCTATCTCGTATTATTTCGCATCACGAATTAACTGCTCGATTTTTTGAGCTATTTTGTTTAAAGGTAGCACAAAGTCTGCGGCTTCGAGCTTAACTGCTTCACCCGGCATACCCCAGACGACACTACTGTTTTCATCCTGAGCAATGGTTTTTGAACCCGAGTCATGCATTACTTTCAGTCCGCGCGCACCATCCGCGCCCATACCTGTCAGCAGTATACCTACAGCATTGTCTCCAGCGGCCGCTTCTACTGAACGAAACATTACATCGACTGACGGTTTATGCCGATTACAGGGATCACCGTCATCGAGCTTTATATAATATCGTGCACCATCTCGAAACAACATCAAATGCCTGTCACCTGGAGCGATGTAAGCATGACCCGGCAAAACATGCTGGCCGTCGCGGGCCTCACACACCGCCATGGGTGAAAGACTGTTCATACGCATGGCAAACGCTTCACTAAATGCCCGCGGTATATGTTGCGCGATGACAACACCGGGCGAATCGGGTCGCATATTTACCAAAATTTCTTTAATAGCTTCAGTGCCGCCAGTGGAAGCGCCTATCGCTATTATTTTTTCTGTCGTTTTTAACCTGCTATACGGTTTATTCCTGCTCGGTTTATCCAGAAACCTACTCTTTTTTAAGCGGTCAGATTCTGTAGTCGGTATTTCTGAGGTATTTGGCAGAACTCTGGCTTTTGCAGCAACCTTAACCTTGGCGATAATCTCTTCAGAATATGTGCTCAGCTCATGCGCCAGATCAATCATCGGTTTACTGATGTAATCAATTGCGCCGATACTCATTGCTTCCAGAGCTATATCCGCTCCCTGCTGCGTCAGTGAGGAAATCATCACTACCGGCATAGGCCTGAGTCGCATCACATTGCGAAGAAAACTGATACCGTCCATTTTTGGCATTTCAACATCCAGAGTTAAAACATCAGGATGCAGACGCTTGATCTTTTCTCGAGCGATAAACGGATCCATCGCCGTACCCACA
This sequence comes from Gammaproteobacteria bacterium, assembly GCA_032251315.1. Lineage (GTDB taxonomy): Bacteria > Pseudomonadota > Gammaproteobacteria > SZUA-229 > SZUA-229 > LH-M37. The sequence continues at coordinate 148 of JAVVEE010000015.1, read as the reverse complement.
ACTTCAATTTCATTATCAGAAGACAGAATCTCCGTTAAAATTTTCCGTACAACGGCTGAGTCATCAACAATGAGAACAGTGATTTTTTTCATAACATATTTTGTAAAGTTAAAGCTTTATTCACGCTGTTTCCAGCCCAGTCTAAAAA
>JAVVEE010000014.1:10720-42759 GCA_032251315.1 Gammaproteobacteria bacterium | reverse complement strand
GGCATTCGGCAGGTCTACTGTTTCGATGAATGTAGTGCCTGCAGGACAAGCTTTGTCACCGACTGGTACGGCACCGGCGAGGGTTCCACCTGTTGCCGGCTCCCATACAGTGACATTACCATTTACATTGATTGTCCAGTCCGCAGTCCAGTTGTTCACGCTGTCCTGAGGGAAGGCACCGATGTAGTCGGTTTCTAAAAATTTATCAGCCAGTGTGCCACCCATCGCTGTGGTCAATGAGAAAGCGGGATCCTGCAGACCAGTTACTGCGGGTACAGTAGCTGCATTGCTTGCATCGAAGCCGAGGTCGATGTTTGAGCGGACGTTGTTCGCACCCGCATCGAACCAGGTAATGATATCGGTGTCATTAAAGGCAATTGGTACTGAAGGTGAATCCGAATCGGTGTCATCATCAGCCAGTGTCTTATTATTACAGTTAAGAACAACATTGATCGCCTTGCCATTATCAGTCTGGCCGGTAACAGCACCTGTCGCACCAACAGCAACTTCAGTAAAGGTTGCATCGCCATCGATTTCTATACACTCTTTGGCTCTATCCTGTGAAATGACTGTGTTGAACAGGTTGAAGCCTGTACCACGACGCATTAGCGCACCTTCCGAAGCAACGAGACTCTTATTCAGAACACCTGTACCGGAAATCATGGTGATGTTAGCCAGTGTTGGACGTGAAACCGGTGTAGCATCCGGATTTGCTTTATCGTTATCCGCTTCGATCATGCGGTCAGCTGTTGAGTCGTTGGAGTGCTTGATCAGGCCGAACTGTGCTGAGCCTGTGTAACCCTGGCCCCAGTCAAAGCTGTCGTCCTGGTTATCTGTTAATACAAAGTGGCTGATGTGATCGGCTGAACCAAAGTGCTCGATACCATCATCAAGGCCACGGTGAACCTGAATGTGATCAATGGATGTGCCTGAACCTACACCGAACAAGGTGAAGCCGTTTAGTTCGTTACCGTTGCCATCAAGGTCGTTACCCGCACCACGAATTACAACATGGCTGATGCTGCCGCTGCTGTCGGTATCATCGGTTCCAGCATATGTACCAATGCCGCCTTCGGCGATGACATCCACGCCTTCATTTGATGTCGCAAAACCCATCAGCGCCAGACCGGCCCACTCGCCTATGCCATTAGCACCAACATCATTAACGCCGTTGTAATCTGTATCGGCATACGCAGTACTTAATGCCCAGTTACTGAACCATTTTCTTGAAGCCATTACGACTGGATCGGCGTCGGTACCGTTGATGTTGATTTTAGAGCCACGTGTAGTAATCAGCGCTTCCTGCGCACTGCCTAAAATAAGGGTGCCCGGCTCTACGTTTACGGTAATAGCGTGCGCGGAATCAGCGGTTGCACCTGCAACTTCACCGTTACCAATAAATGTACCTGGAAAACCTGCGGCAAGCGTATATATATTGTCGTTGGTTAAAGTCAGGCTACCTGTAGTGGCGCCGCCAGGTGCTACAGGTGCTACTGCTGTTGTGCTATCACTGCTACAACCTGCTGCACCAGCAATAATTGACGCAATTGCCAGTGACAAAAGTGTTTTGTTTGTATTCATTAGAATCTCCGGATATATAAAAAGTAATCAATTTCCGGAATGAATACTAAAAGGGTAGTATTACGAAAATGTGTAGCTGGGATGAACTAAATGTGACACAGCTTGTTGGTAGGTATGTATTGCCGTAACTTATCTGAAATAAATGGCGGTGAGATCACCTGACATTACTACTTCCATGAATATTTCAATTGAGCGGAAATGCTTATTCCCTTATTGTATGAACGCTCCAGCTCACTTCCACGTAAGACTTCAATGTCGGGATTTAGAATATTTTGCACCTTAACAGCGAGATGCACATTATCCTGTTGCCCACGGAAAAATGCTTTCTTGTAAACAAAATCCAGTGTTGGAACCGGCTGGGCATAAGCATCGGGAATACCCTGCGTACCCACGTCTACGATGGATTCGCCTGACATATTAAAGAGAAAATTCGCGGTGGTCTGTGACAACAGGTTTTCATAGCCCAGCGTCAGGTTTATGATCCACGGCGCCTGTCCCTGTAGCGGCCTGTCCGTGTTAGTCAGCTGACCCGCCTCATCACCGAGTGTCACTTCGGAATCAATTAATGCAAGATTAGACTCTACATACCAGCGCGAAAAACTGTTCCCGAAAAAACGCGATAGCCAGGCGCGACCTTCAAGCTCTATTCCGGAATTAGTTGCGGCGCTGGCATTTATAAAACTGAATACATCACTATCACCGCCACCGGGCAGCTTGGTTCTCTCGATAGGGTTAACGAAATCTTTGAAGAAAACGGATATGGATGTGCTCTCAAAGTGAGTTACGTACCATTCCCAGCGCAGATCAAAATTGCTGACTTCAGCCTGCTCCAGGCTGGGATTGCCGATGATGATGTCTCGGCTTACAGGGTCGATATAGGGCGCACTCGATAGCTCCTTAAAATCAGGACGGTTCACCGTGGAGCTTGCTGCCGCTCGCAGCTGCATTTTTTCGTTAAATGCCCAGGTGACTGAAGCTGCCGGCATGACATCCTGGCTGACGATTTCACCGACGACCTGCTCTTCCGGGTTGGCCAGCTCGAATGTTGTGACATTCTGGTCATTATCTTCGACTCTGGCACCGGCCATAAATGACCACTCATCATTAACCAGGACATCGGCCATCATGTATATCGAGGTTAAGGACTGCTCCGCCACATAGTTGTCGGTCGGCTGCGTACCGTTAAACAGGCTGAAGCCGCCTTCACCAATATTGGCATCGGTGAATATATTCTCCGGATTTGAATCCTGTAATATGGAAGTATCGATATTATTGGGAGAGATCCAGTTAAATCGCAATATCTGACTTTCACGATCTCTTTGTACGCCTGATACACCCATCTTTAACTTTGTATAAGTGCCAAACAGATCATAAAACGGATAAGTCAGATTAAGCGCAAAATCGGTAGTATTATCTTCCAGCGCTTCGTAGGTTATCTGATGCACGTTGTCACTGGTTAAGGCATAACTGCCGTTATTTTCAACATAGCGATAATAACGAGTGAAAGGAACGTCCTGCACTGCCTGTGACAGGGTTACATGCCAGTCAAGCTCCAGATCATTCAGCGATGCGAAGTCGTGCTCCCCACGAAATTGCTGGCTGAATAACTGCGTCTCACGCCATTCCAGAGTGGTGTCACGGACATTTAACTCATTCTCTGAAAGATAACTATCATCGACAACGACGGTATTTGTACTTTGTCTCGTCAGAATTGACGTGCTCTCATAACGGTGCGACTCGCCTGCTTCGAAGATAAAATTCACCAGGCCGCCAAGATTGATCTCATTCTGAGTGCGCGTTCTTTCAGTCTCGTTTTCCAGAACCACACCGCCCTGACCATCGCCGGAATAGGTATTTCGGGTTTCGGTACGCAGGTTCCAGTTATTTTCATAATTAAAGGCCAGGTTATAGCCCCAACCATAATCGGAGTCCATCGGTTCAAACACATCCGTTACCAGCATTTTCAGCTTGATGCCGGGGGGCAATGTCGAAGGCGTAGTCTTGTATATCTGCGGGAAGGATTCAGCGGCCTGCTCGAAAAGCGCGCCCGGTATTACACCGCCATTGGTCTCACTGCTCACCAGTGCCGGCAGCTCTCGTCCACCGTCATCAATGCCTAAAAAGTCCGTACTGCCGCCTTCATAAACAGCTCCCTCTTTAAAGGTAGTATTGGAATTGTATTTTATGTCTAACGATACGTTCGACTTCGGCTCTTCAACAATCTCACCCAGGGTGCGCAACTGTACGACACCGCCGGAAAAGTCGCCCGGCATATCCGGCGAGTATGTTTTTTGTATAACGATTCCACTCAGCACACCCGCCGGAAAGAGATCCAGCGGAACTACACGTCGTGTAGGATCAGGGCTGGGTAAATTGGCGCCATTCAAAAGGGTACTGGAATAACGCTCACCCAAACCGCGAACGTAAATATATTTACCATCAATCAGAGTCAAACCGGTGACGCGCTTGAGTGCGCCCGCGGCATCACTGGCACCGGCATTTGACATCTGATCAGCACCGATGACCTCCTTAACCGAGGAGCTTTCACGTTTTTCATCCGAGAGTGCCCTGTAGCCGCCCTCTATGGTCGGGGCGTTAACCACAAATACTCCCAGATCCTTACCTGCGGGCGTCAATGCTGTCGATTTGGTTGTGATCGTTTCCTTCGTTATCTCAATGCCTTTGTATATCTGAGTGCTGAATTCCGGATGCACGAATGAGATTGAATATTTACCAACCGGAACATCTATGGAATATTTACCTTCACCGTCAGTTTTGATCGCGCCCGCTATGCCACTGATAAAGACCCGCACACCCGGTAGAGGCGCATTACTCTCGTGTGATTTAACGACGCCGGAAAGCCGCCCTTTTACATTCCCGGCCTCAGCATTGACCGTCGTTTCATCGCCGATCTTTTTTATGCCCTCGGAGCTTTCCACATCGGTTGACACCGGCTGCGCGGCTGAAGGCTGTGCCAGAATGACCCTAATCCGTTCATCCGCCGCCAGTTTCAGGTTCAGCTTTTTGACTTCCATGCCCTCATGCCTGACGACTATTTCATGCCATCCCTCACTCAACCGTGCATGCAGTGAACCATGCTCACTGGTGAGATTGATCAGCTTTTCATCTGACAGTACCTCGGCGCCCTGTATCGGCGCCCCTTCCTTGAACAGATAGATAGAAATCACTGCGGAGCCATCTTCAGCCATAACATTTGACATGTATGGCACCAGGAAAATAGCGCTGAATAATATTACTCGCTTTATAATCATAGACATTGCAATACTTCTGTTAACACAACCATTTTTCATCTGCGCAATCGACCATCACCTTCCTTAGCTCAGTCGCTTTTCTAAACATTCCGGCGTCGGTTATATTTTCCAGAATTGCTTCAGCTGCGTCGTAGTCACCAATTTTGAATTGAGCAAATGCCATGACATACTGATATTCGTCTTTATCCAGCAGGCGCACGCGTAACAAATCATTTTTCATTGCCAGCACCTGATCATAGTTTTCTGCTTCCAGGTGCAAGGCCATTCTCTGCATTAACTTGTCTTTCTGATCCAGTATTCTGGAGTTGTTATAGAAGGCACGCTCATAAAGCTTTGACTTCTTGTACAACTCAGCAGAATCTTTGTAAAGTTTGTTGTGATAGATGCCACCTTCTTCAAGTATCATTGCCGCAGCCTGAATCTTTTCAAGATCCATATACGACTGCGCCAGTGCAACATAGACGTTTTTATTTCCGGGGAAAACCAGCCTCGCTCTTTCCAGAAAGCTTAAGGCCTGTTCCGGCTTGCCGATTCTTCTCAGGGCGTCGCCGAGTGAAACATAATCATCGGCCGTGGCCTTGTTTTCTTCGATATATTGCTGACCGAGCATGACCGCTTCCTGAAACAGGCCCAGCTCAATTGCATAAAACATTTTGTTACGAAGAAACATTTTCTCATCAGGAAACATGCTCTGCGCCATATTAAGAACTTCCCACGCCTTATATTTCTGCTTGTTCAACCAGTAGGCCTGTGACCGTAGCAACCAGATGCCCGGCATCTTCAACTCGAGTTCAGCAGTCTTAGTCAGCTGCAGCAATGCCTGTTCGTACTTTTCCAGTCCCATATACGCTTGCGCGAGATAGACGTAGAGGATCTTGTTATCCTGACCGGCTTCAATTGCCAGCACAAACTCCTCTATACTTTTTGCGTATTGCTCACTATTTAGACTGATGATGCCGCTCAGCGTATAGAACTTTTTTCTGTCCAGCTTTTCATCTTTCTGATCTACTTTAGCTATCGCCTCTTCGGCTTTGGCATAATCGCCTTCTTTAATCATCAGTGCGGACAAGCTCAGGTAATCCACTTTTTCCTGCTCTTCGCTATGGGCGGAAAAAGCCAGTAACAGACTGAACAATACAAGTGTGGCTCTGGTGCCAAAGGATAGGAACAAAGACATTATTAACTCAACTCAAACCGGATGGTCTGATTCGCCCAGGAGTCAACGGCCCTGCCTTTGTATTTGGCGGGTTCGAATATCCAGGTTTTGATGGTCTGCAAGGCCTTCTCTTCAAAAATCCCTGACGGCTCAGACTCGATAACTTTTGCCGTCGCCACCTGGCCTGACTTGTTTATCAACAGACTGATGATCACATAACCTTCGATGTCCTTCGATTTCGCCCTGCGCGGATAATCGACCGGAGTACGTGTCAGTGCATGGGCAGCGGTATCTACCATGTCGCTGGTCATCACGACATTATTGGTATCCCCCAGCAAACCGCCGTCATCCATTGCGCCGATTGTGAATGCCGGCAGGCCGAGATCGAGTCCGGCAATATTTGCATCCATTTCATGCATCAGTTGCGGAATGATCTTCGTCTGCTTTTTCACTTTCTTTACGGTTTCTTTTTTCGGCTCCAGTTTCTTAGGCTGCTTAACTTCAAACTGGGAACTGTATTCCCTTTTTTCTTTTTCCGGGCGATCACTGAAATGATTCATCAGCAACAGCATCAACAGGACGACGGCGGAGCCAGCCAGCATCCACAGTATCGCAATGGTTCGAACGTGTTTGTGGTCGATATTAATCATTGACTCAGCCGCCTTCCTGCTCAGTGACCACACCGACATTTGCCGCGCCCGCCATACGGCACTGATCCACGACTTCGATGAGCTTGCCCGCAGCCACGCCTTCATCGGCAATAACCAGTACCGTCGAATCACTGCTATTGCTGAGTTTATCGCGTACGTAATTCTGTACGACCCAGGTACGAACCGGCTGGCCGTCGATGAAGACATCGCCGGACGAATCAATGTGCACTCTTATGGCTTTCGATGATGAAGCAGTTGCACTGGATGCCTTGGGGCGATTTATATCAAGGTCATAATCTTTTACAAAGGTCGCGCTGACCATGAAGAAAATCAGCAGGATAAAGACGATATCAATCAATGGCGATATGTTTATCTCCTGCTCGGTATTATCTCTTTCTTTATATCGCATCTCAGTTTTCTGCCTTATAGATTATTTTCGACAGCTTCAACCGTCTGCACTGTCATTAGATCTTTAATCTGCGCCAGATCCATCTCAATTCTCATTTTCTTTCGATTCAGGTAACCGTTTACTAGCAGGCCGGGAATGGCCACTGCCAGCCCGAACTGCGTGGTCACCAGCGCCTGAGAAATGCCGCCGGCAATACCGCCGGTCTGACTGAACAACTCCATGTCTTTCAGCGAATCAAAGGTCTCTATCATGCCACCTACTGTCCCCAGGAGTCCCAATAAGGGCGTAATGGCAACAATGGTCCTGACCAGCACCTGATAACGGCTAAGTTCTTTCTCTACGCCCCAGAAGGCATGATCAATATATCTTCGCAAAGGCGTTACCTTCTCGGCTCTCAATCTGAAAGCTTCAACGATGGCGTTTTCGATGATGTTGTTCGCCTTGTTCCACTTGCCGTTCTCATAGCCTTCGACCAGGCTTCTGACGCTTTTTTCATGGCCGGCTTTAAGCATGACTGCATAGCGATATCCCAGTGCATACCAGAGCAGCAAGGTTGCCATGAGCAGCGGGGGCATGACAAAACCACCCGACCTTAAATACTCGATTAATTCTCTGACCAGTTCCACTATTGTTCCACTCTGTTACGGTGACAGTTACAGATCATGGTCTACTTGGCTAGCTGCGGCGCGTCATAAATGTTAATTACATTCAGTGCCGCTTTTTCCATGTCATCTTTAATCCGGTTACTCCAGCCGGAAAGCAGGTTGCCCAGAATCAGTGCCGGGATGGCCACAACCAGACCCAGCTGCGTTGTCACCAGCGCTACCGAGATGCCGCCGGATAGCAGTTTTGGATCTCCAGTGCCAAATTCGGTAATGATGTCAAAAGTCGAAATCATGCCGGTCACGGTTCCCAGCAGACCCAGCAACGGGGTCACGGCGGCGATCACTATAATGACCGCGCTGAAACGATTGAGCACCGGACTCTCGTGCAGAATATTTTCTGAAACAATGTCTTCCAGATGGTCTCTGTCCCGCTCCAGATTCCGCAGCGTGGCTCTGACCACTCGTGAGGTGCTGCCTTTGTATGTTTTACAGAATTCCAGGGCGCCGCTAATGTCTTTGGCAGCAACGTAATCCCTGATGCCTACCAGGATTTTTTCAGAGGCAGAGCTTGCCGAGCGCAGGAACAGCACTCTCAGGGCGATCAACACTGCCGCCAGCACGCCCAGCATGACGATGATCCATGCGACCATGCCACCACTGTCAATATAGGCGGCCACGCCTTTGTCTGCATTGGCATCGATTGCGGAAAATCTGTTTTCGTAAACGAATAGCTTGAGCTCATCGACCGGCGCATCGGCAAACAGATTTTCTGCGACTGCTTCTACCGGTTTGCTCCATAACTTGAACTCACCGTCACCGGCAGGCACCAGGATGCCTCTGGCTGTATCTGACATGCCATAGGATGCGATCTGCCCCAGATGTAGCAGTTCACCTTTTACTTTTCTGCCATCAGCATCATAAAAACTGCCCTTCTCTTTTTTAACTGATCGAACCCTGTCCAGAACCTCATAAGCGCTGCCAAACAGAACACCGACTTTTTTATTACTGGCCATATCAGCGGGCACGTTTATTGCCGCGTCATAGGATTTGAGCGTCTCTTCAGCCATGTCGAATGTGGATGAAAAAATATCTTTATTATCTTTTGCCGCTTCCAGCGTTCTTTCGCTTTCGAATAGAAGATTATTTAAATTCTGCGCCTCATCCTGCACCTTCCGGTTCTGCAGAGACAGTAGCTCAATCTTTCTGCTTAGCATTTTCTTCTCTTCGGCACTCGTTGCTTTAAAGCTTGCGAGTCTGCTGACAAGATTGCGTTTCTGCTCTTCCAGGTAGGCATATTCTTTCTGAAATGCGGATTGCAGATCATTCGCAATAACAGCTCCGGCATTCATGAACAGCACCATACTCATGAGACTTACGATTAGTGGTAACTTTATCTGTTTTTTTGAATTCATCTTTATATCTTCTATGACGCTGATTGACTGTTAGGTTTATCTACTTGACTTAACGGCAGCTCTATAAGGTATTCGGTAATTCGAAGTAACCGACATGTATCTGTTTTTCAACTGCGGCAAACAGCTTTTCTATCTGCTCAACAGATTTTGAATCCTGGCGCGACTCAGCTATCCAGGCTTCTCCTTTTTTCCGGAAAACGCCATATTCATCGCCCACTCTAAAATACATCATTACCATACCCAGCTTGACGACATGGGCCAGATGTTCTTTTCCATCAAGCTGTATTGACTGTCGGTACATGCCGTTACTGCGCGTCAGTTTCAGCTCATCTTCAATCATCGACCAAAGCGTGTTAGCCGCTTTATGCGACGACAGTACGTCGGCATTAAGGCTGTTTTCATATTTCTCCAGGCTTCGCACTCTGTCTTCGACTTTAAAGGGTATTCCCGATTTTACGTATGCTTTCAAGCGCTCCGCTTCGACTAACAGCACCTCTTTGATTGACTCTTTATCGGCACCCACTTCTCTGATTAATTTTTTATTGTTAAGAAGATCATCCTGTAGCGTGGCTATCGCATCGGACTCGAGCTTAATACCAGCTTCCGCTGTATTTTTTTGCGCCAGCAGGCCTCTCATTTCAACTTTATGCTCTTCCCGGCTCTGCTGTAACTCACTGCTCAGATCGTTGACCTGCCCTCTCAAAGCGATGAGCTTTTCTGACAGATTCATATAGTTTTCTTCTTCTTGAGCTTCGACACTGTGCATGCCAGCCATGAAGGTGAGCAATATTGCCAGGAGTGGTCTGGAGTTGTTTTTTATGAGCTTCATAATTAAATAATAATGCCTGTCTGTATTAGGGGCGCTACGGTAACAATCAAATATTACAGCGTCGTTACAGTTGCATTACGAGATCGTGACAGGCATATGTCTCACCCTAAAATACTGTGGCGAGTTGCTTCTTTCTTATAGGAACATTCCATCGGGCGGCTGTAGTGGCGCTCTGTAAGCTGTCGGGTAAAAAAACTTAGAGGAGAGGGGTGTAACAAAAAACACATGCAGCAAAAGCAAATAACGATGTGAGTCGCTGTCTATTTGCGCTGCGAGCTAATCCGCTCAATCGAAGTTTTTAGGCACTTCTCTGAGAAGGGAATGGGTATATTTTTTTCGCGGCTTAAGACGCGTCTTTGCGGATGATGAGGTAACGGTCAATGGCTTCAAGGAAGCTGGAGACGTTGATCGGCTTGGTGATGTACTCTCTGAAGCCAGCGAGTTTGCCGCGTTCGATGTCGGCCACCATGGCATTGGCGGTTACAGCAATCACCGGTATTCTGTAGGTGAGCGCGTTGTCACGTAAACGACACAGCAGTTCGACATCCTGACGGCTGTCGAGAATTCTCTACACCAGCACCAGGTTGGCGGGGTTGTCTTCGATATACAGCACCTTGTGTCGACTGTCACTGGCAGGTGCTATTGCCACAGGTTCGGGCACTGAATTGATAATGGCCTCGATTTCGGCGCTCAGGGGCAGTTCAAACCAGAAGGTGCTGCCCTCGCCGGGCGTGCTGCTCACACCGATTTCGCCCTGCATGCCTTCAACCAGCCGCCTGCACAGGGCCAGACCGATGCCGGTGCCTTCCTTGTCTTCATAGGAAGATTTCAGGCATTCAAACGGCTGGAACAGACGTGGCAGGTCTTTATCTGCAATGCCGTATCCGCTATCGTGAACGCTGATTCGCAGGCGCTCTGCCTGCGTCAATGTGCAATCCACTTTAATAGTACCGCCTTCGCGGTTGTACTTGACGGCATTGGATAGCAGGTTGAGCAGGACCTCTCTTAACCGTCTCCTGTCGGCCTGTACCGTATAGAAGGCGCCTGGCTCCAGGGCAACATTAATACGACGTTTCGCGGCCAGCGGCTTGATTTGCGCCAGACAGGCAACGATCTCCGGCACCACCGATATCGGCTCAAGGCTGATATCCAGACGCCCGCTTTCGATGCGAGCAATATTCAGCACCTCGTTGACCATTGTCAGAAGATGATCGCCGGCACAGCGAATTTCATGCACATTGTCTGCCTGCTGCTCGGTGAGCGGGTCGGCGCCGGGCATCTGTAGCATCTGTGGACTAAAATTACTGCCAACTGCCAACTGCCAACTGCCAACTATCCTTTAAAAGCCAGCGCCTTAGCGTCGAAAGCAATATGTTCCCAGCCGTGCTGCATGAAACTTCGAATGTTCGCATGACCCGTGCCCTCGGGATGCGCCAGGACCTCATCCCGGTAATATTTCCCAAAGCAATTTAGAGTTTGAAATTTATCCAGCTGGTGCAGCTGGGCGAAGGCAAATATTTTGCAGGAGCCTTCGTTTTCACCGGCGTTACTGTCGATACTCTGCCCGGCAGGACCGTTGCGAAATGGCGTGGGTGTATAGTGATAGGCGGCGTCAATCAGGCTGATCACATCCTGAAACTCGATGATGTCGGGCTGTGATTTTATCTGCTGAATGAAGGCGTCGAGATTGTTCATAATCTGTTTCCGTCGAGGGTTGTAGTGCTGTTGAATTTTTATTTATATGAAAATTAATCATGTATCCGACCAGACTGCATACTCGTTGCCGTTGGGGTCGGCAAAATGAAAACGGCGACCGCCGGGAAAAGAGAACACGGGCTTGATGATGGAGCCGCCGGCCTGTTCGATTTTGGCCTGGGTTTTTTCAAGCGCGGTGCTGTAGAAAACGACCAGTGCGCTGCCGTTGGCGGTGGAGCAGGCCAGATCAGCTTTGAAAAAGCCGCCCTTGATAACATCATTGGAAAAGGCGGTGTAGTTGGGGCCGTAATCTGCAAACTCCCAGCCGAAAACGGTGCTGAAAAAGGCCTGGGTTTTGGCTAAATCTCTGGACGGGAACTCAAGGTAATTTATTTTTTCGTGAAGGCTCATGATTTACTCCATGCTGGGCTGAAGAGATGGCTAAGGTTCGCCCGTCATGCTTATACCGGCATCCATGTTGGCGCCGTGGATGGCATAACCTTTGGCAACAATCTGCTTTATAACATCTTCCTGGTTGATGCCAACCATAGCCCGACTGAGGTCGAGTTGCAGCGAGGTTTTCAGTGGCGTAAGGCTGAGCAGGTCGTGGTCCGGATCAGCGGGCAGATCAAGCTGATTGACATCAGCGCCGGCGGGCACGAAAAGGTATTTGTCACCATTTTTTGTGCTGATGTAGATATCTACCTTCATGCTGCCTCCATAATTCTAAATATGAACGGCCATATCGCCTAGTTAATGGTGCTGGCCTCTTTTTCTTCGAGCAGGCTCTGGTTGTCGTAGGCGGCGAGCAGGCGTTCGAAAATGCCGATCTCGTCAGCTTCGCCCTGTTCAAGCTCGTAGCTTCCGGGGTCAGCGCCGAGAATTTGTTCAAAGCGGTCAATTTCCCCTGCCAGTTCAGGCTCAAATTTGAGGGCTTTCATGTACATGTTGCGCGCGCTGGTGAGAAATTCGTCGCGAAATTCGGGATCGCGATTGATGCGGTCGCGGATTTCGATTTTTTTGTCATCACTAAGTGGCATGGCTGTATCCTGATTCAATGGAGTTTCGGGCGGTGACTGAATATTTTAGCGCACCGACCCGGCAATGGCTAAGTGGGGGTTATTATGCCATTCCTTAGGGGCAAAATACCCCTGAGCTGCAGAGGTGTTAGTGGAAGCGGCGCGGCCGGGTTGCCGATACGGCCGGCATTCAGCCGAGCAGCGTCTCCTTGGCTTTATTGATCTGCGCGGCCAGATAATCCGAGCCACCCCGATCGGGATGCACCTTCTGCATCATGCGTTTGTGCGCCTTGATGATCTCCTCCTTGCCTGCTTCCCCCTTGAGGCCGAGAATCTCGCGCGCCTGTTTCTGGCTCATGACGTTACTGTTGTTGGCGGCCTTTCGGTTCTGACCGGGGCCTTGTTGGCCCTGACCGGCCTGCTGCCCGGTTGAATTTTTCGCCTGCTGGCGGAATTGATTGAGGATAGGCAGGTAGCGCACCAGCTGCATGGCTTTGGGCAGCATCGCAATCAGGCCGGTGAAGGCGGCGGTGATGAAAGTGAGCCGACCGGTGATGGCCAGAAAGCCGAGAATAGCGATGGCACCGCCGGCAATCGACCAGACCATCAGCTTTTTCTTCTCTGCGCCTTTGGCCTTCTTGATCTTGAACCAGACCACATAGGCGATGGCGATAACGGCAATGATTATGAGAAGTCGTGACATGAGGTTTCAGGGCATTAAGGTGTTGTTGAGTTGATGTTTCGGCAGGTGTGGCTGATTAATTCAGCACCGATGATAGCACCAGTCAGCCCTGCACGTCAGCATGTGCGGATGAAAATGGCTGTAATCCGGATAGCTTCATTTCACTTATGCGTGTCAAGCATGCACAGGCTTTCGCCTTCGACGGATTCAACCTGAATGGTGGAGTGGGCAATGGCGTACCGGTCGTGCAGATGCTGCTGGATGCTGCACAGCATGTCGTTATCCAGCGTGCATCGGTTCACCACCAGATGCACCGTCAGGGCGATTTCGGTGGTGCTCAACGGCCATACGTGCAGATCGTGGATATCAGCCACATCATCCAGACCGAGCAGGTAGTCGCGTATCGAGGGGATATCAACGCTGCTCGGTACCGCATCAATCGCGTAGTTGAGCGAGTCGCGTAGCAGCACCCATGTCGACAGCAGAATAATCGCAACCACCAGCAGGCTGACCAGCGGATCAATCCACAGCCAGCCCTTAAAGACGATAAATGCACCCGAGATCACCACCCCGAGCGAGACCCCCGCATCCGCGGCCATGTGCAAAAAGGCGGCGCGGATATTGAGGTCCTGCTTCTGTCCCTTGACAAAAAGCAGTGCGGTTAGGGTGTTGATGACCACTCCAATAGCCGCGACGATAATCACAATCATGCCGTCTACCGGGTTGGGGCTGGAAAGCCGACCGATGGCCTCCCAGGCGATGCTGCCGAGGGCGATAAACAGAATCACCGCGCTGACCAGCGAGGCGAGAATGGTCAGCTTGCGAAAACCGTAGGTACGTTTATCGGTGGCCACCTTGCGCGCCATCAGGCTGGCACCCCACGCCAGCAGCAGCGTGGCGACATCACTGAGGTTATGCCCGGCGTCGGTGATCAGCGCGAGGGAGTTGGCATACAGCCCGAAGCCGACTTCGATAATGACAAAGGCAATATTAAGCAAAACCCCGATGGCGAAGGCGTAATCGTAATGGCTGACTTGATGGCTGTGAGCGTGGTTCATGCCGGATCCGGGTATTGTTAGGGTTTAATTATAAAACCGTTTCACCGCAGAGGCGCGGAGACGCTGAGAAAATAATACTAAGTACATGTGTAAATTGATTCCGGCTTTTAACATGCATCAGGCTCTCTATTTAAGATCAAGTATGATTTATAAAAATCAAGGTTTTCTCTGCGCCTCTGCGGTGAAAAGCTCTTTCTTACTAAGATTCAATATACCGATCCCTTAATTCCCGCCGTAAAACCTTGCCCACATGGGTTCGGGGCAGTTCATCGGTAAAGTGTATGATTTTGGGCACTTTGTAACCGGTCAGATTTTCGCGGCAGTAATTTGTGATGGCTTCTGCAGTGAGATCAGGGTCTTTTTTGACGATAACCGCCATGACCGTCTCCCCGCTTTTTTCATCGGGTGCGCCGACCACGCCGACATCGGCAACGCCGTCCAGCTCGGTGATAACGGCTTCGACTTCACTGGGATAGACATTGAAGCCGGAGACCTGAATCATGTCCTTGATACGATCGACCAGTTTCACAAAACCCTGTTCATTCATGAAACCGACATCGCCACTGTGTAACCAGCCGTCGGCGCTGAGTACGTTGGCGGTCTCGCGCGGGCGCTTCCAGTAGCCGCGCATCACCTGTGGGCCGCGTATGCAGATTTCGCCGGTCTCGCCCAGTTTCAGTTCATTCCATTCCTCGTCCTGAATGGAGACCTCTGTGGAGGAAATGGGCAGGCCGATCATGCCGTTGAACTCTTCCAGGTTCATCGGGTTGACGCAGGCGGCGGGGGAGGTTTCGGTCAGGCCGTAGGCTTCGATCAGGGTAACGCCGGTGACCTGCTTCCAGCGCTCCGCCACCGGGCGCTGTATCGACATGCCGCCACCCAGCGTGAGCATCAGTCTGGAGAAGTCGACATGTTTGAATTCGGCGTGATTGAGCAGGCCGTTAAACAGGGTATTGACGCCGGTGATGGCGGCAAATTTTAGATTTTTGATCTCTTTGACAAAACCATTAATATCGCGCGGGTTGGTAATAAGGTAATTCATCCAGCCGTGTTTGATGAACGTCAGGCAGTTCCCGGTGAGTGAAAATATATGGTACAGCGGCAGGGCGGTGATGATCATTTTCGGCTGATCGCCGATGCTGGGCCTGATCCAGGCCGAGGCCTGCTGCATGTTGGCGACCATGTTCTTATGGGTGAGCACCGCGCCTTTCGCCGAGCCGGTGGTGCCGCCGGTGTATTGCAGAAAGGCGATGTCCTCATGGTTGCACGGCACCGTGCTGAAGCGATGTCGCGCGCCATGTTTTAACGCCTTTTTAAACCTGACGGCACCGGGCAGATGATAGGCGGGCACTTTTCTTTTCAGGTACTTGACCACCAGATTCATCAGGGTCGATTTGGGAAAGGGCAGCATGTCACCCATGCGGGTCACGATAATGTTCCTGATGGCGGTCTCCGCCACCACCTTCTGCAGCACATGGCAGAAGTTATCGACGATGATGATGGTGTCGGTTTCGGCATCGTTGAGCTGGTACTTGAGTTCGCGCGCGGTATATAAGGGGTTGATATTAACCACCACCAGGCCGGCGCGGAGAATGGCGAATATGGCAATGGGGCTCTGTAATAGATTGGGCATCATCACCGCCACACGGTCGCCCTTTTCCAGCTTCAGATCGTTGATCAGGTAGGCCGCCAGATGGGCGCTGTAGAGGCTGATTTCAGCAAAGCTGAGGCGGTGGCCAAAATTGGAAAAGGCGGGCAACGCGGCATATTTTTCCACGCTCTGATCAAAAATATCGGCCACCGAGCGGAACTCATCGACCGAGATATATTCAGGCACGCCCTGCTGATAACTGTCTAGCCACAGCTTCATTGTCTGCTCCTGTTAACCCCTGCATCACTGGAAGCGATGAGGATAACGCGGTTAAGGTTTTATTGCATCCGGATAATAATAGATGGTTCCAGCTACCGGCAGAGCTTTCATCATGGTTCTGTTTATCCGTTTATGACAATGGATGAAGCTTCGCGCCTGTTAATGGAAAAACCAGTAACCCGCCATGATGGCCACGCTGATGCCGGCGGCGTCGGCGATCAGCGCGCAGGTGATGGCATGACGCACATGGAGGATGCCGACGCTGCCGAAATAGACCGCCAGCACATAGAACGTGGTTTCGGTGCTGCCCTGCAAGATGGCGGCCAGCGTCGCCGGGAAGGAGTCGACACCGTGGGTGCTCATGGTCTCCAGCATCACGGCGCGCGCGCCGCTGCCGCTGAGCGGTTTCATCAGCGCGGTGGGTAGCGACTGCACGAAGTCGGTGTTGAATCCGGCCATGGTGAGCACGTAATCAACGCCGACCAGCACACCATCGAGCACGCCGCTGGTACGCAGCACACCGATCGCCACCAGCATACCCACCAGATAGGGAATGAGTCTGATCGCGACATCAAAACCCTCTTTGGCACCGTCGATGAAGGCATCATAGACGTTGACCTTGCGCCACCAGCCGTAGCCGAGAAACAGCATGATCAGGCCGAACAGCACCAGATTACCGAGCAGGCTGGAGAGCGCCGAGATCTGATCGGGGGGCTGGCTGATGAGAGCACTGGCCAGCACGCTCAGCAGCAGCACAAAGCCGGCAAAGTAGCCGAGTATGACCCTGTTCAGCAGGTTGATTTTCTGCACATAACTGACTGCCAGCAGACCCGCCAGGGTGGAGGCGGTGGTGGC
This sequence comes from Gammaproteobacteria bacterium, assembly GCA_032251315.1. GTDB lineage: Bacteria > Pseudomonadota > Gammaproteobacteria > SZUA-229 > SZUA-229 > LH-M37. The sequence goes on along the minus strand of JAVVEE010000014.1, from coordinate 25,666 downwards.
GAGCAGGATGGGAATGAACACCGCCGCCGGATCGGTCGAGCCCTGCTGGGCGCGGTACATGAAAATGGTCACCGGCAGCAGCGTCACCGAGGAGGTGTTCAGCACCAGAAACAGAATCTGCGCGTTGCTGGCGGTGTCTTTGCTCGGGTTCAGGGTCTGCATGTCCTGCATCGCCTTCAGCCCCATCGGTGTGGCGGCGTTGTCCAGCCCCAGCATGTTGGCGGCGATGTTCATGGTGATGCTGCCGTGGCTGGAATGGCCGCGCGGAATTTCCGGCATCAGTTTCAAAAATAGCGGCTCCAGCCCACGTGACAGAATCCGGATCAGGCCCGCCTGCTCGGCGATGCGGAAGAAGCCCAGCCACAGGCAGAGCACTCCGATCAGGCCGATGGCGATTTCGACGCTGAGTCCGGCCATATCAAAGGTCGACTGTACCAGCGCGGCGAAGATCTCGCCGTGGCCGTTAATCAGCCACTGGTAAAGCGCGGCGACAAAAGAGACCGCGAAAAAGCCAAACCAGATATGTACCAGCATTTAGCGCCCTGAATTCGTTGAGGAAAATCAGGGTGAAGATTGCAGGGTTTAATGGTGTTGTGCAAGCCGCACCGTCGGTGCCGGGATGACGGCAGTCATTATCCAGCCATGAAAATCAGGCGCTGGAGTGAGCACGTGCCCATGAAAGCAGCTGATTAAGATTCATCGCCCCGGCCTGTTCGGCGAACACCTTGCCGTTTTTGAACAGCGCCAGGGTGGGAATGCTGCGGATGTTGTAACGCGCGGCGATGGCCTGTTCGTTTTCGGTGTTGAGTTTGCCGAGACGGATATTGGGTTCCAGCTGCTGCGCCGCCTGTTCGAACGCGGGCGCCATCATTTTGCAGGGCGCGCACCACGGCGCCCAGAAATCGACCAGCACGGGAACATCGTTGTTCTTGATCATGCGCTCAAAGTTGCTGTGGGTGAGTTCGACCGGGCGCTGGTTAAACAGCGGTGAATGACATTTGCCGCAGGTGCCTCTGGCGCTGAGTTTGTCCGCGGGCAGGCGATTGGTGGTCATGCAGGTGGGGCAGACGATGTGCACGGGGTTGGTCATAATGGCATCCGGTATTTTTTCATTAAACACAAACATTGGGGTGGTTAAGAAAAATTCAAGCCGCGACCTAATGTTATAGCGAGTGTTATATTGAAGCCGATCAAGGCCGGGGTGAATTGCGGACGTCAGAAGCGGGAACCTATGTGGTGGTGCTGAAAAGCGAGCAGGCCCAAACGGTGCAGATCGGCAGGCTGGCGCACCCATTTGTTCTATTTTTCATCGGAGGTCAGGTTGCGCCGGGCCATTCAGTTGATTGCCGCTGCCGGGAAAATGGATATTAAGATGCTGTGTTAGCGGTGAAACTTAACCCAGCAGGGCGTTGATCTTTTCCAGCAACTCTTTTTTCTGGGGCGGTTTGACGACGTAATCTTTCGCACCCTGACGTTGCGCCCAGACCTTGTCCGTCTCCTGATCCTTGGTGGTCAGCATGATGATCGGAATGTCTTTGGTGTCAGGGTTCTGCGTGATCTGGCGGGTGGCCTGAAATCCACTAATGCCCGGCATCACCACATCCATGACAATCAGGTCGGGTTTTTCGATGATCGATTTGGCGATGCCCTCTTCCCCGCTGATCGCCGGAATCACTGTATGTCCCGCCGCTTCAAGAATTTTTGTGGTGCCTGCTAACAATGTGGATGAGTCGTCAACAACTAAAATGCGTGCCATGATAAAACCTTGTAAAAATTATTGAGGATTAGCCTACAATATCTAAGGTTCATATAATAGAACAAATTACGGTCGGTGAAAGTTTATTTGGCCTTATGATCAATATTTATTGCCGCCGCTTTTATTTTTTACCTGGATCCGCGGTTAAGCCACGGATCCAGATTTTAGTTTTAGGGATGCCGGCTTTACCGTGTTTCGTATTCTCTCTTCTCTGATTATCCCGCTGTCTTTGCTGGGGCTGGCGATTTTTCTGGTGTCTGCACTTGAGGGCCTGCCGAGTTCGCAGCCGGCGATGCTGAAATTACTGCCGCCGGCCATTGCCACCATCAGTATGAGTCTGTGCCTGCGCTTCAACCGCAGTCTGGTGTTTTTCACTACGCTGGCGCTGCTGCAGGCTTATGTTTTGATGCAGTGGTATTTGCCCCAACAGGACTGGGTGGAGGCAAAAATACTCTGGCAGGCTTTATCCCTGCTTTTGCCCCTGCAAATCATGGTGATCTTCCTGCTGAAGGAACGCGGCATATTCAGCTGGTGGGGGAGCACCCGTTTTGCCCTGTTGCTGCTGCCGGTGCTGCTGGCGCTGGGCGCGGCGGGACATTTCCCCGAAGCGCTGTTGCAACTGCTTAGCCGGCGATTTGTCGAGCTGGAGTTATTGCAGCAGATAAGCTTTTCCCAGCCGGCGCTAGTCGTCATGGTTGTTGCCCTGCTGGTGCTGAACGGTCGCTGGTTCGCACGCATCAGCGCCCAGAACAGTGCCTTGATGGTGGCGCTGGTGTGCGCCGTAGCCATGCTCTATTTCAGAGAGAGCTATGCCGTTAGCGCCATTTTTGCCAGTGCGGCCCTGTTGATGCTGGTGGTTGCAGTGGTGCAGGAGTCCTGGAGCATGGCCTATATCGACCAGCTCACCGGTCTGCCGGGCAGGCGCGCGCTGGAGGAGGAGCTGCTCAAGCTGGGCAGCAATTATGCCATCGCCATGCTGGATATCGATCACTTCAAAAAGTTTAACGATAGCTACGGCCATGATGCTGGTGATCAGGTGCTGCAAATGGTGGCTGCCCGCATCAGGCAATCAGTGGCAGGGGGCAAAGCCTTCCGCTATGGCGGGGAAGAGTTCACCATTATCTATCCCGGCAGAAAAGTGAAAGCGGTGCTGGAGCCGCTTAATCAGGTGCGGCAGGGCATCGATGACAGCGTTTTTCAGTTGCGCAACAGAGACCGGCGCAGCGGCAATAACAAAAAGCAGGGTGGAAAAAATGTCCAGGTGACGATCAGTATCGGCGTCGCCGAGCGCAATCAGCGTATGGCGACGCCGCATGCGGTGATCAAGGCGGCCGACACCGCCCTGTATCGAGCCAAGAAACAGGGCAGGAACAGGGTCTGCAAATAGGCGGATCATTTAATGCTCTGTCCGCGCCGTAAGCGAGTGCTGAAATTTTTGGCCGTAGTTATTCTGCAACCATTTCATGCCAAAAGGCGGCAGCACGGTGGTGAGAATAATGACAATAATCAAACCGGCGTGGGTTTCATTATTAAAAAAGCCGCTGCTCTTGCCCAGTTCAGCAAAGATGAGCCCCACCTCGCCTCGGGGAACCATCGATACCCCGATCAGGCTGCGCGACGGCCAGGATTCGCGGATAAAAAGCACACCCATCATTTTGGTAATAACGGCGATGACGAAAAGTGACAGCGAGAATGTCCAGATGTAAGCGGATGACCAGTCAATGGCGCCCAGATCAATCGAGAGTCCGACCAGCACAAAAAAGATCGGGGTGAACAGGCTGATGATGGGGTCCATCTCGGTTTTTATTTTTTCGGCAAACTGCTCGTTGCTGTGCAGTGTTACCCCCAGCGGAAGAAAAAAGCGTCGCGACAGGGCGAGGCCTGCGGCGAACCCACCCAGCAGTTCCGGGGCACCAATGGCATGCGCCAGCCAGGCGAAAAACAGTACCAGTGAGACGATCATGGTGGGGATCAGGCCGGGAGTGCCGCCGTCGGTATCAAAGTACTTGATGATCAGTGACATGGCTTTTGCCAGAATCGGCGCGAGCATAAAGAATATGGTGATAAAGAGCAGAACCTTGCCGGCGTTGAGCCAGTTAACGCCGCCACCAATGGAAAATTCGTAGAGCAGCGCCAGCAGCATCACCCCCAGAATGTCATCCAGCACGGCGGCTCCCAGCACGATATTGCCTTCATGCGAATCGTGCAGCTTGAGGTCACTGAGTACACGCACGGTAATGCCGATACTGGTGGCGGTGAGTGTGCCGCCGATAAACATGGATTCCAGCAGACTGAAGCTAAACAGCCAGTAGGCGATGGAAAAGCCAAAAACCAGCGGCAGACTGAAGCCGGCCACCGCGATCAGTGCCGACTTTTTGCCCGCATGAGCCAGTCGTTTGACGTCCGTTTCAAGGCCGACCTTGAAGAGCAGCAAAATAATGCCGATTTCAGCCAGCAGTTTGATGGCTGCAACGGGTTCGACCCAGCCGAGCAAGCTGGGGCCGATGAGGATGCCGGCAAACAGTTCGCCGATGACGGAGGGCGCCCCCAGGCGCACGGCGATCTCCCCGAAAACACGGGCAGCAATCAGGATTATGACGAGATGAAGAAAAAAGGTATGCGTTTCCATATTCAGGGGGTATGCCAGAGCGTGGTTAAGCCGAATGCTAAGAATGAAGACATGAAGTTGATAGCGCAAATTGTAGCGGATTTGGGCGCATAATCGAGGCTATAAAAGCGCGTAATGTATGATTTTTGGATTTTTTTGTAAATTATTGTGGATTTAATGCTGAAACCATGCTTCTGTGCCGTACATTCAAGATGAACTGGTTTATAATCCTGCGGCTAAGTTACAGCTGTACACGTCACCTCAGCGTGGTATTTAAAAATAGAGTCTCCGGCAGCGTCGGATACTTTGGATTGTGGTTCGTGGACGTCTTTAGATTCATTGAAAAACGCATTATATATAGAGTAGTAAGAATATGACTGATTTATCCAAATATAGAAACATTGGTATCTTCGCCCACGTGGATGCCGGCAAGACCACCACCACTGAACGTATCCTCAAGCTGACCGGGAAGATTCACAAAATTGGTGAAGTGCATGACGGCGAGTCCACCATGGACTTCATGGAGCAGGAATCAGAGCGCGGTATCACCATTCAGTCCGCAGCGACGACGGCATTCTGGAAAGACCATCGCTTCAACATCATTGACACCCCCGGACACGTTGATTTCACCATCGAAGTCTACCGTTCGCTGAAGGTGCTCGACGGCGGCATCGGCGTATTCTGTGGTTCCGGCGGGGTTGAGCCTCAGTCTGAAACCAACTGGCGTTATGCCAACGAATCTGAAGTCGCGCGTATTATCTTCGTTAACAAGCTGGATCGCATGGGCGCGGATTTCTTCAATGTGGTCAAACAGGTGAGAGAAGTTCTGGCCGCTAATGCGCTGGTGATGGTGCTTCCGATCGGTATCGAAGATAAATTTAAGGGCTGTGTCGATCTGTTAACCCGTCAGGCATGGATCTGGGATAACGAACAGGACATTTCGGCCTACCGCATTGAAGAGCCACCGGCTGAGATGGCAGGGCTGATTGAAGAGTACCGTGAGCAGCTCATCGAAACTGCGCTGGAGCAGAACGATGAGCTGATGGAAAAATATCTGGAAGGTGAAGAGCCATCCATTGAAGATATTAAAACCTGCATTCGCAAAGGCACCATCGCGCTCGATTTCTTCCCCACCTACTGTGGCTCCGCTTTCAAGGACAAGGGCATGCAGATGATTCTGGATGCTGCGGTGGATTACCTGCCTAGTCCGACTGAAGTTAAGCCCCAGCCGGAAGTCGACCTGGAAGGTAACGAGACCGGCAAGTTTGCCATTGTCGATCCCAATAAACCATTACGCGCATTAGCTTTCAAGATTATGGATGATCGTTTCGGTGCCCTGACCTTTGTCCGTATCTATTCCGGCAAGCTGAATAAAGGCGATACCGTGCTCAACACCTTTACCGGCAAAACCGAGCGTATCGGCCGCATGGTTGAAATGCACGCTGATGACCGCAACGAAATCGACAGTGCGCAGGCCGGTGATATTATAGCCGTTGTCGGCATGAAAAATGTACAGACCGGTCACACCCTATGTGATGTGAAAGACCCTGCCACACTGGAGCCGATGGTGTTCCCCGAGCCGGTTATCTCCATTTCGATTTCCCCGGATGACAAAGGCGCCTCAGAAAAACTGGGTATCGCCCTCGGCAAAATGATTAAGGAAGACCCTTCGTTCCGCGTCGAAACCGACGAAGACAGTGGTGAAACCATTCTTAAAGGCATGGGTGAATTGCATCTGGACATCAAGGTTGATATTTTGCGCCGTACTCACGGCATTGCCGCCACGGTGGGCAAGCCTCAGGTGGCTTATCGCGAAACTATCACCAAGACAGTTGAAGACACCTACACTCACAAGAAACAGTCAGGTGGTTCAGGTCAGTACGGCAAGATTGACTACATCGTAGAGCCGGGCGAGCCAGGCAGTGGTTATACCTTTGAATCGACCGTAACCGGTGGAAATGTGCCGCGCGAATTCTGGCCGGCCATCGAAAAAGGCTTCGAAAAGATGAAAGACAAAGGCGTACTCGCCGGTTATCCCTGTCTTGATTTCAAAGTGACTTTAGCCGACGGTGCTTTTCATGCAGTGGATTCCTCGGCCGTCGCCTTTGAGCTGGCGGCCATGGCGGCTTATCGCCAGACCATGCCGAAAGCGGGTCCACAGTTGATGGAGCCGATCATGAAAGTCGATGTCTACACCCCTGAAGACCATGTTGGCGACGTTATCGGCGACCTTAATCGTCGTCGCGGCATGATCAAGTCACAGGAGCCGAGTGCAACCGGCGTTCGTATTAAGGCCGACTGTCCGCTGAGCGAGATGTTTGGTTACATCGGAACCTTGCGCACCATGACCTCCGGTCGTGGTCAGTTCTCGATGGAATTCCTGCATTACATGCCCTGTCCGAAGAATGTGTCAGAGGCGGTGATCAAGGAAAACCAGGATCGTGCGGCAGAAGCCAAGAAATAAGTAGCGGATGCTGAAATAAAAAGGGGCCGGTTTTTACCGGCCCTTTTTTATGCCCATAAATAAAGCCAAATGTTGTATAAACTTCGCCTGCTCTCGATTGAAGGTTGATTGCCTGTAAAATCAAATCTGTGGCGCATGATTTTCGTGCAAATTTATAAACCGCCCGGCTTAACTCAGGAAAGCAGCATGACCGTTAGTGCAGAGATTGAAAAACATCAGCAGGCCCTGCGCCAATGTCGCTGCTGCCCGCAGATGGTGCCGCCGCCCATTGTCGGCTTGCCGGTGGCCTCTAAAATCATACTTGTCGGCCAGGCTCCGGGTGAGCGCGAAGAAGAACTGGGTAAGCCCTTTGCCTGGACCGCCGGTAAAACCCTGTTCAAATGGCTCGCCTCAATCGGCCTGGAAGAAGAGGCGGTTCGGCGGAAAGTCTATATCGCAGCGGTATGCCGCTGTTTTCCCGGCAAAAAGCCCAAAGGCGGCGATCGTGTTCCCGACAAGGATGAGATTGAACGATGCAGAAGCTGGTTGCAGGCAGAGTTCGATATCCTGCAACCGGCGTTGATCATTCCCGTAGGCAAGCTGGCAATTGCCCAGTTTGTGGAAGTGGATAAGCTGATCGATGTGGTGGGGAAATCTTTTAGCAGGGAGATCGACGGCCGTGTTGCTGATGTTATTCCACTGCCGCATCCCTCAGGTGCCTCGACCTGGCACGGCCGTCCGCCGGGCCAGGAGCTGTTGCAGCAGGCGCTAAAGCGGATAAAGCAGCATCCGCAGTGGCGTCAGTTACTGTGAGGCCGCTTCGGGATAGGCCACGCCGGTGCCGGCTAATCCGCAGTAACCGCCCGGATTTTTCGCCAGGTACTGCTGGTGATAGTGCTCGGCATAATAAAATTCAGGGGTGGGGATAATCTCCGTGGTGATCTGTTTGTCGCCGGTGCGTGACAGGGCCTGCTGATAGACCTCTCGGCTGATTTCAGCCTGATTCCGCTGTTCATCCGAACAGGCATAAATACCCGAGCGGTACTGCGTGCCGCAGTCATTGCCCTGGCGCATGCTTTGGGTGGGATCGTGCGCCTGCCAGAATATTTTCAGCAGCGACTGATAACTGATAACGGCCGGGTCGAACACCACCAGCACCACTTCGTTGTGTCCGGTCATGCCGGAGCAGACCTCCAGATAGCTGGGGTTGGGGGTGAAACCGCCCGCATAACCCACCGCCGTGGTGTAGACACCTTCGAGCTCCCAGAAGAGTTTCTCCGCGCCCCAGAAACAGCCCATGCCGAATATCGCCCGCTGCAAGTGCTCGGGAAAAGGCGGCTGCAGCGCATGGCCGTTAACAAAGTGCTGCTCGGGCACCGACATTTTCTGCTCGCGCCCGGGCAGGGCATCCTCTTTGCGCGGCAGGGTCATTTTTTCCTGAAGAAAAATACTCATCATTCAATCTGTATGGTCGAGCGGGTGTGTGCTGATAAGGTCACGTAGAGTGCGCTGGCCGGTTGCTTCGGTGACGGCATCGTAAACATTGCCGATTAAATCATCAATGACCTTTTCCGAATGCAGGCATTCACTGTTCATCTGTTTAGTTTCGCCATGACGACGTATCGACTCCAGTATACGAATGAGCAGGATGTTTTCCAGCGACTGTGCCGGCAGATAGGAGATGTTCTGGTCCTCATGCCGGATGATTAACTTGTCGCGGTCGAGACCATGCAGTATTTCGGTGAGCGCGTCACTGGGGATGTTCAGTTCATCGGCAAGCCCCGATGCAGTGCAGGGCGCCCTGTTTTCATGAAAGTTTTTGCCAATGTGGTACATGGCGAGCAGTGCAAGTTTTTCCTTCATGCGAATGCTCAGCACGGCCGGATTACGCGCAGCCGGAATTTTATCCGGGTGCTGATGATAATAAGCAATGGCGGCACCTATAAGCAGAATCAGCCAGCTTAAATAGATCCAGACCATGAACAGCACCAGCATGGCGAAGCCGGAATAGACCACGGTGTAGTTGCTGGAAGTGGCGATAAAGTTGGCAAACAACCAGCCGGTAGTTTCCCATAAAATGCCGGCAATCAGCGCGCCGGTGAAGGCTGAACTGAACTTGACCCGGGTGTTGGGCACCAGCAGGTAGATGGCGGTAAAGGCGGTGATAACCAGCAGGTAGGGCAGCATGATGCCGATGGTGTTGAAAATAAACTCAAGCAGCGCGATGTCTGAAAGGGCGGTGAACAGGGTGGAACTGGTGATGCCGGCGGTTAAGGTGAGCGCGGCGAAGATCAGAATGGGACCGATCATGATGATGCTGAGGTATTCGCTGACGCGCTGCGCCAGACCGCGAAACTCGGTGATATGCCAGGTGTGATTGAAGGCCCGCTCAATTTTGTTGATGAGGGTGATTACGGTGTAAAACAGCATGCCGATACCCATCACGCCCAGCAGCGCGACATCGATGTTATCGACAAAATTGATGATCTGCAGGGTGATTTTTTCGCTCTCATCACCCAGCGGTTCCAGCAGATGTGACAGCAGTGGCGCGATGCGGTTGTGCAGGCCGAAACCCTTGAGCACGGAAAAACCCACCGCCAGCACGGGGATCATCGCCAGCAGCGTGGTATAAACCAGGCTCATGGCGCGTAGCGTGATTAGACCCTCTGACAGATCGCGCGCTACCGCCTGAAATATGCGCACCAGCTTGATAGCAAAACGCTGCCAGTGAGGCAGCTGGTCAAGCTCGGTTTGCCACAACACCATCTGTATTCTGCTTTTTAACTGAGTGAGTGTCATGATCGGATGAATCGTCCCTATTTGGTTTCGCGCTGTCTCAGCTGCCAGGATTGGTAGTTAGGCTCAGTCAGGTAGCCGCGCTGGTTGATGTATTTGAGCACCCCCAGCAGCCGGTAAAACTTAACCACTGAATCAATGCGTATGATTTCATTGCCTTTAAGATCGAAGAATACCAGTGTCGGCGCATAAAAAAGCCCCAGTTCTTCCGCCCATTTTCGTGCGGTGGTCGATTTGCCGGCGGGCGTGACCACCGGGGTATCGTCCCACATATTTAACTGCACACTGGTGATCGTCTCCAGCTCGTCGAGAATATCCGGTTTGCTCAGCGGTGAGCTGTGCAATAGATCGCAGGCATGACAGTTACCCTGTTCAAAAAGCACCATTAGGGGTTGCTGGTATTCATCAAGAGTCGCTTTCAGGTCATAGGGCGGTTCGATAAAAAAGTCTCTTTCATTGAGGCCGTCGGTTACAAAAAATAGCCCCGGCTCGGCGCGCGCCAGATAATCACGAAAGGTTTCCCGTATATAAAATCCTTCGGTGACATATTTCAGGGCCGCACGAAATTTATAGGGCTCGTGATAGCCGCGAAGTCTGAACACGGGTTTACCGTCACGATCATAAAAGATTAATGAAGGGGTAAAATTGGTGTCGTAGTGAATCGAGAGTTCCCGCTCGGTGTACTCCGTGCCGTCGGTATCGACAATGTCATGCATGCTCCAGATATTGATTTTAATGACGTCGAAGTTTTTGCGTAGGTAATACTCAATATCAGGTATCTTCATGTTGACGTTGATGAACTGCTCACAGTAACTACAACGCGCCTGTCCAAAATAGACAATGAGACCCTGCTTGCCATTGGCTATGGCCTCCTTGAGATCATCAGCTAAATAACCCGATGAGGATTTAAACCAGTCGGGATGGACGAGGTTTTGCTCAAGCGGGGCATCGTCAAAGTCGAGACTGTCGATATCCGGCACGGCCAGGGCGAGACCGGAGAAGAGGCAGAAGAAAAAACAGGCTAAGATTTTATTCATAAGAATGAGCATAGAAGGTCTGGATGATAAATGCTAAATTGATTGTCGCAGATTTGGACCCGGTTTGGGTGCTTAATTCCCACTCATCAACTGTTTTTTAGCGAAATTTTCTTAAATAAATTAAAGGATAAAACGCCCTATGTCACATGTTCCCGATGTTGTTTTGCTGATAACCGGACAATGCCCGCATTGCGCCAGTGTAATGAAATCACTGAGCGAACTGCTCAAGCAGGGTGAGATTGCAACGCTGGAAATGGTGAATATCGAACACAGGCCGGAGCGGGCCGCAGAACTGGGGGTTAGAGCGGTGCCGTGGATGAAAGTCGGCTGGTTTGAGCTGACCGGCTTGCACAGCCAGGGCGAGCTGCTGGAAAAAGCCAGGCAGGCGGGCAGTGACGAAGGTGCGCGTGCCTATATTTCAGAAGAGCTTAAGGCGGGGCGGGTGAACACGGTGGTGGCGCTGGTCGCGAAGCAGCATGAGCTGATCAGCCATGTGCTGGCGCTGCTGGAAGATGCCGAAGCCGGTATAAATGTCCGCCTGGGTGTGGGTGTAATTTTGGAAGAGCATGCCCCCGCCGACTGGTTCGCCCCCTATATTCAGGCACTGGGCGAATACACCCGGCACGAGGACGAAAGAGTGCGCGCGGACGCCTGCCATTACCTCTCGCTGACGCAGAATAAAGCAGCCGTACCATTTATTAAATCGCTACAAAAAGACGACAGCGAACTGGTGCGCGAAGTCGCCGAAGAGAGTCTGGAGGCGTTGCGTGAATTGGGCGTGCCGGTGGAGTGAGTCAGATCAAGCCTGAGAGCTTTATCAGCAGGCAGCCGGCAGTTAGTGTTCTGCTGCCTTTTTATAATGCCGGCGAAACTCTGCGAGAATGCATCGATTCGATACTGCAGCAGACGCTGGCCGATTTCGAAATCATCGCCGTGGATGATTTCTCCAGCGACGCCTCGGTGGATATATTGCAGGCCTACGGGGATGAGCGCATCCGTATTATAAAAAACCGGCACAAGGGTCTGGTACCGGCGCTGAATTTCGGTATGCAGCACTGCCGCGCCGATCTGGTCGCGCGCATGGATGGCGATGACATCATGTACCCGCAACGCTTGCAGAAACAGATACACTACCTGCAACAGCACCCTGAGGTGGTGATGCTGGCGACACAGGTGCGAAAGTTCCCCGAAGAAAAAGTGCAGGCGGGCTATCGCGAATACATTCGCTGGCAGAACCTGTGTCAGTCACCGGCGGCCATCCGGCGCGAGATCTATGTGGAGTCACCGCTGGCACATCCCTCGGTGATGTTTCGCAAACAGGCCATCCTCGCCCTCGGCGGTTATAAAGCCGGCGATTTTCCGGAAGATTACGAGCTGTGGCTGCGCCTGCACCATCACGGCCATGTCATGGACAAGCTGCCCGAAGTGCTGCTGCACTGGCGTGAATCTGAAAGCCGACTGTCACGCACCGCCACACAGTATCGCCGCCGCGCTTTTGATCTGCTGCGCGCCGAATATCTGGCGCTGGATCCGAGAATAAAAAACCGGGCCATTGTTTACTGGGGCGCGGGGCGAAAAACACGCCAGCGCGTGCAGCACCTTATTGAAAAAGGCTTCGAGCCAATGGCCTGGATAGACATCGATGAGAAAAAAATCGGTGCGATTCATAATGGAGCCAGGGTGGAACTTCCCGACTGGCTGGCGCGCGACGATAAGCCCTTTGTGCTGAACTACGTCACCAACCACGGTGCGCGCGAAGAGATACGGACCTATCTGGATAACCTGGGCTATGTCATGGGCGATGACTACCTGGATGTGGGTTAGTCGGATATTAAAGATAAGTGCGTTCTCTGCGCCTCTGCGGTGAACGCACCAGGGTTTAAACCAACAGCTAAACCGGAAACATTCACTCCAGCCATTCGAGCAGATAATAAATCGACTGCCCTTCGGAGGATTTTGAGGGGCCGCAGACTCGGGCGGCGTAGCGTTTGTTCTCCGGGTCGGCGGCGTCGACGGCGGCAGCGGCGGTCGCCATAATTTCCACGCAACCTGCCGCAAAGCGCTTACGGCTACGGCGCGGCACGTAGACCACGGCGAATTCCATATTGGAGACGTTGGTTTCAGGATCGGGAGGAATAATGCCGCGCATGCGTTTTCCTCAGTGCTGGTTCATGCGGTCGACATAGGCCATGCCCATGGCGGAGAGGACGAAAGTGATATGGATAATCACGTACCACATAAGCTTGTCGTTATCGATCTGATCAGCATTCATAAACGCCTTCAGCAGGTGAATGGAGGAGATGGCGACAATGGAGGCGGCGACCTTCTGTTTGAGCGAGCCGGAATCCATCTTGCCCAGCCAGGACAGCTTCTCTTTGCCCTCTTCGATGTCGATGGAGGAGACAAAATTTTCATAACCGCTGAGCATCACCATCACCAGCAGGCCGCCGACCAGAGCGATATCAATAAGGCTGAGGATCAGCAGCACCACTTCGGTTTCTTTCATGCTGAAGATCAGGGGCAGCACATGATAAATTTCCTGGAAAAACTTGATGCCCAGAACAATCAGTCCCAGACTCAGGCCAAGGTAAATCGGGGCCAGCAGCCAGCGGCTGGCGTAAAGAAGGGACTCGGCAGTGCGTTCGATCATAGTAGTAAATAGCCTGAAATACGGGTAAAAGCGTTAATGCATAAATATTGTAGCGAGCGGACTCGGGCGGCGGCAAGTCGGAATTGCAGCCGGCAACCTATAGCGATGCAGTATATCGTTAATAGCGATAGATATATATTTGATTGTGACGCTGCCGTGCCGGTCTCGGGCATTAATTTGGGGTTGAAGCACCGGTGTTTGGGATGACAGTGATGTCGAAGAACATCAGGAAATGGTCAACTTTCGATAATTAGTCAGGTCTGATAAAATTCGCCCCCCTAAACACTACTTGGTATCCATCATGCAGATCGAAAATGAAAAAGTCGCAACCCTACACTACACGCTAAAAGACAACGAAGGTAATGTCCTGGATCAGTCTGAGGATGGCAGCTTTGTATATATGCACGGCGCACAGAATATTATCCCCGGTCTGGAAACCGCGCTCACCGGCAAGCAGGCCGGTGAAGAGCTCAGTGTAAAAATTCCCGCCGCAGAAGCCTACGGCGAACGTAGCGAAGAGCAGATTCAGGAAGTGCCAAAAGAGATGTTTGAAGCGGATGCGGACATACAGATCGGCATGCAGTTTCATGCAGAAAGCCCTACCGGTGACACATTGATGGTCACCGTGTCCGAAATCAAAGACGACGTGATTGTTGTCGATGGCAACCATCCGCTAGCGGGCATGGATCTTAACTTCGACGTGAAAGTGGCTGATGTTAGAGAAGCCTCCGCAGAAGAGAAGGAGCATGGCCACGTGCATGGCGCAGAAGGCGGTGAGCACTAAATTAGCTGGATAGGGAAGGCACATGCTGGGATCTGATGAACTGGAAGCGCTGTATTACGTTGATCAGTCGGGCATACACGGCAAAGGTCTGTATGCCCGGGTGGCAATAAAAAAAGGCGACTATATGGGTACTTACGATGGCCCGGAAGTCGTCGAAAACGGCAGCCATGTGCTCTGGGTTGAAGAGGAAGAGGACGAATGGATCGGTCGGGATGGGCTGAATCTTCTGCGTTATCTCAACCACAGCAAGAAGCCCCATGCTGAATTTGATGGTTTCGATCTCTATGCCATCAAAAACATCAAAGCCGGTCAGGAACTTACTATTAATTACGGTGAAGAGCCCGATCCGGACAATTGCGATTAGATTTCAGCTTCCGGCTGAAGTCAGATTCTAATTTTAGTCTGAAACTACTCCCGTAGCCACGGCCCTGCGCGGCTAAGGGAGTACGTTTGTCTCCGCGTCCCTGCGGGAAAAAACAATGATTAATTATTTATGTGCGATGGGCTTGTCGGTAAAGAGGTAATCTTTCAGGTGCTTGTCCATCATCGGGTCCTGACGACGTATCCATTCCATCAGCATGGCGGCGTGTTCTTTTTCCTCGTCACGGTTGTGCGCGAGGATATCCTTCAGCTCATCATCCTTGCAGGCAACGACGCGCTGGTTATACCAGTCGGCGGCTTCCAGCTCTTCCATCAGCGAAGTGATGGCGCGGTGCATATCCCGGGTTGCGTCGTTAAGCTCTTCAATGGGTTCGTGATAGCCTTCGTTTGACATGGTGCACTCCTGTTGAGTAATGAATTTGCTGGTCAATAGTAAACTATTCTAGAGCAGATAGGAAAAGCAGTAACGGTAGATTTAACAGGGATGTAAA
>JAVVEE010000014.1:2893-10621 GCA_032251315.1 Gammaproteobacteria bacterium | reverse complement strand
GGAAACACACAGACCAGCAGGGCCGCCATGGCGATCATATCATGGCGCCAACGACCCCAGAGAAACAGTGCCATGGTGACCAGCAGCACCGAGATGATCATAATTTGGTCAGTTGTCATAACGACTCACCTGAGTTTATGGAGCGGGTATGGTTAGTTACGGCTACTGATTTATTGTCGCCATCCGCTAATCGATTCAATGCGCTGGATCTTAAGCTATTTATATATGGATGTTTAAATATCCGTGTCACTGCGGGCTTAAAAATTCCATAACAGTCCCAGATAAACGCCACGATTAAAATCGGTGATGATGCCATTATTGAGCACCATTCTTATGCGCCGGTAGCCGATCCGGAAAGCGCTATGAGCGGAGAGCCTGTAATCGGCATTGAACGATTGCATGGCGACGCTTCGGCCCTGTGAAAAAGTCAAAGCGTGAGTGGCATAATAGCCATTAGTGAAAAGTTTCAGGCGCGGCATGTTCGAAGGGCGATAAACCAGTTCGGCACCGGGTGCGAGTGCCGACAAATAAGACGCCAGCGGATCGGCAGCAATAATGCTAAGGCCAATGCCCAGCTCAAGTTGACTGGTGATGTCAGTAAAAGCGATGAGACCGGCGCCGGCGAATAGATCCTGATGATTGTTTTCACGTGTGTAAAGCAGGCGCGCATCAAAAATCAGCGCCGGGGCAAAGGCCTTCATGGCCGGCGTTGTGTAAGCAGCCGCTATGTTTTTTTCACCGGCTTCCAGGGCAAAAGTTTGTGCATAAGCGTTGCCGCTTATCAGCCCGTACAGACAGAAAGCGCAGCCGGTAATGAAAGGGTGAAGTGATATTTTCATAACCATTAATATTAGGAGGCTGTCGGATTCAGGATGAATTGGCTGCGGAAGCGGGAGAGCGGCGCAAATGCCCCCGGTTTTTCGTTGCGCAGAATAACTATGCGCCTCAAAATCGGGAAAATTTGCGCTCACTTTCCCATTCCCTCGCTTCAATCCCCCTAAACCCGACAGCCTCCTGGGACGTGAATAACGCCATTTTCAGCGCGGGCTGAAAATCAGTCGGAAAAATCCAGAGCCTCGATAACCTTGTTCAGTTCTACCTGCGCGACGCTGGCTGCGTTTTTAGAATCCGCATTGGCATTGCTTATGGCGAGAGCTTCGGCTTCGACACGGGCAATGTACTCATCAGTACAGGTAGTGATCACTTTTTTAATGTCGTCCAGTGAGGCATTTATCTCAGCGGGAACGCGCACCCAGGTTTCAACAAACAGACCCATCGTAGGGTTAATTTTTACCGGATATTTCCGCTTCGCGATCAACAGGTTGAACGCTTCGCACCAATCCTTTGGCGCCTTGTGAGTGAGCTTGAAAAACAGGTTGATATAAGGCTCCTTGAGGATTTTTGGCGGCCGCCGCTCATCTATGCCAATAATCTTAATATCACTTATGCCTTCCATTACAGCCTCATAGGTTCATTGTTAGGGGGTGTTATAACAGCAGCAAGCATACGCTTTAGCGGGCCAAATTACCCAATAATTAAAAAGCTGCTTATAACCAGCAGGTCAGAGCCCGGCTCCCGCCTGTTACATAAAGGTGAGAGGGGCGGCTCAAAAGACTGCAAAGCAATGTCGGCAGGAGAGTTAAAAGCCTGTAATCTGTGGGTTGTGGTTATCACATTATTTAGCAAAAATAATTTGACTTATTGCATGGCTAGAGAAGGCAGTCGAGTTAGTCACTGGGAGACTGGTTTCAACAGGGCCGTGAAAACGAGAAAACTCAAATTAACTATTTTGATAGTTTGGACATGACACTCTTTCAACTCTATTATTCATTGTTTTCAACATAACCGGTCACACGCCCATGTTCATTCACCTCTCTCATTATGGATTAATTGCCCTGCTGCTGCTGTCGCTGGCCGCGTGCGCCACCAGCCCGACCGGGCGCAAGCAGTTGATGCTGGTGTCCGAAGATCAGGCGATAGAATACTCCCGCAAGGCCTATATCGACACCGTTTCCAATCTCAGCCAGGAGGGCAAACTGGTGACCGACACGGCTGTAACCCGACGGGTGCAGACCATCACCGACCGTCTGGTCGAGCAGGCCGGCATCATGCGCCCGGAGACGCGCGACTGGGAGTGGGAAGTGAAGGTGATTGACGAGCCGGAGCAGGTTAATGCCTGGTGCATGGCCGGCGGCAAGATGGCGGTTTATACCGGCCTGATACAGAAGCTCAACATCACCGACGATGAACTGGCCCAGGTCATGGGTCACGAGATTTCCCATGCCCTGGCCAACCACACCGCCGAACGGATGTCGGTGGCCATGGCTACCACTTTCGGGCTGGGCGTGCTCAGTGTCGTCAGTGACAAGCCTGAGCAGGCCACGGCGCTGGGAGCAGCGGCGGCCACGCTGGCAATTCAACTACCCAACAGTCGCACCTCCGAAACTGAAGCCGACCGCATCGGCATCGAACTGGCGGCGAAAGCCGGTTACAACCCCTATGCGGCAGTCAGTCTCTGGCAGAAAATGGGACAGGTCGGCGGTGGCAGTCCTCCCGAGTTTCTCAGCACCCACCCCAGCCCGGCCAATCGAGAGGAGACCCTGAGCAAGCTCGCCGAGCAGATGATGCCCTACTACGAGCAGGCCAGAGCAACGCGGTGAAGTGGTGACTCTAAAGTTAAGCCTTATGTTTTTCATTGCCGGCGTAGGCTCAGGTAATTTGTAAAGCCGATGAAGAGTACTGAGGTAGGCGGGGTGTGTAACAGTGACAGAACACAACAAACACCATGTGTCGAAGACTGAGGTATATCTGGAATTCAAGGTAGGCCCGTTGCATTTTTGTGTGCCTGTGCACGAAGTCGAGGCAATACGTTCACCGGCAGAAATGAAGGTTATGCCGGTCAGCGGAACGGTTATGGCGTGCAGCTTTAACCATCAGGGTCGAAGCGTTACCGTGATTGATATGCACAGCAAGTTTGGCCTGCCATTCAGTGCCAATAAAAATAGAACGCATATTATTCTCGCCACAGTGGAAAATGAACTAAAGGGCTTCTGGGTGGACAGGGCGATAAATGTCATGCCTCTCAGCCGTTTTGAAAAAGACAATAGTGGCGCCCGGCCTCTGAGTAGCGCCTTTTTCAATTTCCTGCTGCGCGACCGGGAAATCGTGCTGCAAACCAGTTTTACTCGGCTGTTCCAGTGTCAGGCTTCAGATCTCAGCTGGGTAGCAGGCGATAAGGCGAAGGAAGAGGTTCAGCCTGACAAGCGGCTTGAACCAGTCACAAACGAAGATAGTGACAGCTCGATAAACGCAGAAATTACCCGGTCAGAAACTGTAAGCAAAGTACCACAGCCGCAATTAGCATTCCTCAGAAATAAAAACAAAAAAAATAACAAAGCCAGTGCCGCCAATAAAAAGACGGCTGGCGAGGTCGGAAAAAATAAACCGGCATCGGTCATAAGTCTGGCGGCAATCAGTGCGCACGCGAACAGCAAGAACAGGAAAAAGCCTGATATTGCAGTGCCGGTGGATAGCGCAACGACCGTGCTGACGACACGGAGCTACAATAACCGGGTGGTAAGCATAAGCGCGCACAAAAACAAAATAGTGAATCGAACGGGACATAATTTAAACAATAAACCGGATAATAAATCAGAAGGCGAATTGAAAAGTAAACCGGAAAATAAAAAACACACCTTACTGTTTCTGGTTATGGCCATGCTGGCAATTGTTGCTTTGGGGTGGAGTATTGGATATCTGATGAGCGTGAGCCTGAGCACTAGAATAGAGAATACGCACTCCAGCTTGCCAGGGTCGAACCCGACGTTTTATATCTCTGCCTTTTTGCCGATTGAGAGCAATCGCTAATGGCTGATTCTGCCTGTTCGTGGTGTCATTCTGAGCGAAAAATAATGAAAGCTGGGGTTCAATGTTTTTTTTCATTGATAGTTGGAGAATAAATTGCAAAATTTAGTGGTATTGCCGAAGCAGGGTAATATACGATGCCTGCATTAGATTTCGCCTAATGCTGATACATTTGAAAACTGGAAGCCCAGATTCATGCTGTCGAAGTGGAAATCAGGTGATAGTAAGCTAAAGTAAAGTGATGATGTGACACGCACCGCGCGTGGAGTTGAACGAAATAACAATAATGCTGTAACGCACAAGCGGTGTAACTCAAAATAATGGATTCAACGATATGATAGCGGTGCTGTGTATGCAGTTTTTCATACGGCTGCTCACAATCCGGCGCGTCAAGGCAGCAGGGTCAGGAGAAGGCTTCGCCATGACGCCGGATATTCCGTATTTCCGTCAAGTGGTTGGTTGTCTGGAAATGGCCGGAGAAGATACTCTTGGTTAATTACACCTTCCGCTGGCTGGATGGCTTCGCCGGGGCACTGCTGCTGCTCCGCCTGGGTTTGCTGCTCTGGCAGGGGCACCGGTCAACCAGATTGACATCGCGCAGAGCGTGTTTTTGCCGGTGCATTCGTTACTGGAGATCATCTCCATCGTCATCGCCGCCCTGATCTTTTTCATCACTTACAGCACGCAGGAGTGCGGGCGCTCCATCCAGGTTGTGCTGCTGGGGTGCTTCTTTCTGGCGGCCCGGCTCAGTGCCGGGCTCGGCCTGCTGGTCTACGCCATCAGGCCTCACACCCACTCCGTCACAGTGAAAGCGCGGTTCGCCATGATGGCGGGCACATTGGCCGTGGTTGTGCTGGTGGCCTGGGTGATTTTATTTCACGAGTCGCGTCTGCCGGCCATGTATATCGATGGCGAAGGGCTGACCAGCCTGAAGATAACGGTCGAGTGGGGCGTTTTCTGTCTGTATCTGCTTACCGCCGCTTTAATCTACCGCCGTCGCTACGACATCGTCACCTTTGATGCCAGAAGCCTCATTTTGGGGCTGCTGATCATGGCGACAGGCGAACTGTTCTTAATCGAGTATGTGCAGGTAGCCAGTACCGCCAATCTGCTGGGGCATGTTTACAAGGTCATCGGCTACAGCTTTCTCTATCACGCCATTTTCGCCGAGGCCATTCGACAGCCCTTCCTGCGCATTAAACAGCTGATGAATGCGGTGGAGCAGGAGCGCGATTTCGCCAAACAACTCCTCGACACCGCGCCCGAGCAGAGCCGCATTCGCGCTTTATTCCAGCAGTCGAAACACGTGCCGACGCATGGGCACGTCGAAACCATCGTGACGCGTAGCGACGACAAGTGTGAAATTGAATGGAATGCCGAGGCACTGCATGATGCTGACAATAATATCACCGGGCTGCTGGCCATTGGGCTGGATGTCAGCGAACGCATTCGGGCAATGGAATCTTTGCGGCACAGTGAGCGCGAACTTAAGCGCCTAAATGAGTCGCTTGAGGACCGCGTAGACGCCCGTACTGCTGAACTTGTGAGGAGATCCGGCGCAATGAAGTCATCTTCGGCACCTCGATTGACGGCTTTTTCTCGGCAGATAGTACCGGTCGCGTTCGCCAGATTAATCCGGCATTCTGCGCCATGCTGGGCTACAGCGAAGCTGAATTGCTGCAGATGACCATTTCCGATATCGAGGCCAGCGAAAGCCCCCGAAGAAACTGATGCTCATATCCGGAAAGTAATGCGCGAGGGCTCTGCTGCATTGGGGCAACAGTTTCCGTAAGGAATGACCAGTGAGCCATAAATACAACTCAATTATCATCCGCTTTATCACGTGCTTCGGTATTGCCCTTATCCGCGTTCATCTGCGTTCATCCGTGGACTATTGGTTTAACAGTTATTAGGTTTTTTTCGCGTCCTTGGCGTTCTTCGCGGACAAAGGTTTGGCTTTTATCTACATTCATCTTGGATTAAATGTTTTAACTGCCAGCTGACAGCCGACAAGGTGTTTTATTGAGCGGTTTTTACCAACGTAATGTAAAACTGAGAATAATTAAAATTCTGTTTTCGTATCCGCTTTTTTGTGAGTGTTATTATTTTGCCGGTAGCTCAATCCAGAAGGTGCTGCCCTCGCCCAGCCTGGAGATGACGCCAATTTTTCCACCCATGCGCTCGACCAGCTGACGGGTAATAGTCAAGCCAATACCCGAACCTTCTATGCCGTTGTCCTGCAAATAGAGGCGATTAAATGGCTCGAACAGGGACGGCTTGTCCGCCTCCGAGATACCGGTGCCGGTATCGGTAATATTGATGCGCACGTTTCCGGCCGGAGTGGGCAGCCACGAGATACTGACGCTGCCGTTCGGGCGGTTATATTTAATGGCGTTCGAGATCAGGTTGAGCAGCACCTGTTTCAGCCGAATGCGATCAGCCTGTATATACTGCTCGGCGGAAGACGCCCTGGTGATCCGCACCGTGACCTGATGTTTATCAGCCAGCGGTTGCATGAGGTCAAGGCTGTCCTGTACATGCATCATCAGATTAACCGGTTGTAGATGCATCTTAATCTTGCTGGCTTCGATGGACGCCAGATCAAGCAGATCGTTAACCAGCTCCAGCAGGTAGCTGCTGGATTTTAGGATCTGCTCGATTTTCTGCTTCTGCCAGTCACTCAGCGGCTCTTCCGGGTTTGCTTCCAGCACCTGGGCAAAACCGCGGATGGCGTTGAGTGGGTTGCGAAATTCGTGGCTAATGCGGGAAATGATCTGTGACTTGACCTGGCTGGCCTGCTCGGCCGCGTCCCTCGCCAGAATGAGCTCGTCTTCATATTTTTTTCGTTCGGCGATGTCGATCATCACCGTATGACAACGGGCGACCCCATCGTTGCCGATCATCTGCGTGCTTTCAAGCTGGATATCGAGCGCCTCTCTATTATCCCGGCTTTTTATTTTTAACTCGACGGTTACTTTGGTTTTTTCCTCCAGCGCTTTTTTGAGGTGATTTAAAAAGAGCAGTCGATACTCCGGCGCCAGCCATCGTGTCATCGGCTGATTGATGATGTTGCTCCGCTCCGAGCCCAGCATTCGGGCTCCGGTGAGGTTGATTTCGGTAATCCAGCCTTTGCTGTTTAAAGTCAGATAGCCGATCGGGGCAAAGTCATACAGATCAGCATAGCGATTACGCGATTCTTCCAGTTCACGCTGGGCGTCACGTAGTTCCCGATTCTGCATTTCCAGTTCAATCTGATGCGTTTGCAGATTGTGGGCAAGATACTGTAATTCAGATTTCTGCTTCGAATCTGTCAGCTTCTCCAGACTAGCCGCCAGTTGTTCCGTCAATTCAGTTTCACTCAGTTTTTTCAGATCGAACATACTATTCGTCTCTTTTTTGGCATTAACCTGAATCCGTGGTTTAACCACGGATTCAAGTTTAAGTCACTTCCGTAACATCCTCAATCTGCATCAGTACCATAACCTCTGCATTTTCGGATGCAGGAATCGGCCGACCACTGATGCTCATGGTTTTCCGGCCGATTCTTTCAAAATCGTGCTCCACAATAAAGCCTTCAAAGGGGGTGCCGGTGGCGATCGTCTTTTCCAGTTTATTGCGCAGCTCGGGAATTCCCCACTGGCTGTTGCCCAGACGGTACAGCAGATTGCCGATGGTCTCTTCACTCGTGACCTTGAAGGTCTCATAAAAAGCGTTGCTGGCCGAGACCACCGCCAGGCGTTTATCCAGCACCAGTAGGGGATAGCGCAAAGCGGCGATCACCGATTCGGCATGGTTGCGCGCGCGGCGCGCGGCATCAAGATTCTTTTTCATCTCGTCGATATTCACGAAGACGATAACGGTGCC
>JAVVEE010000014.1:0-2794 GCA_032251315.1 Gammaproteobacteria bacterium | reverse complement strand
AATAATATTGTTGAGGTCATTGTTGGACTGATCCAGCTCCTGATTCCGGGTTCCCAGTTCATCATTAACGGTGGCCAGTTCTTCGTTGGTCGACTGCAACTCTTCCTTCGCGGTTTCCAGCTCTTCATTGATGCTCTGCAACTCTTCATTGCTGGATTGCACCTCTTCGTTGGCTGAGCGGAGTTCTTCGTTACTGGTCTCCTGCTGCTCTATAACCGACTGTAAATACTCCTTGGTCGCGGCCAGCTCCTGCTCCAGCTCCCTGACCCGTGGATCTTCCGGCTTGCCCTTGCCCGTCTCTTTTTTGGGCTTTGGCGGCGGCTCTATGGATAGGGGTCTGGTAGCCTCGAACACCACCAGAAAAAAACGCTCCGGTGCCGTTCTGCCGTCAATCGGCAGCACCTCAATATTGATCAATTCCAGCCTGTCGTCGCGCTTAATTCTGATGCCCTGCTTGCTTGCCGGTGCTCCGCTGCTCAGGGCTTTTTTGATCACCCCGTTCAGCTCCAGCATGATGTCTTCCCTGGCCATTTTCAGTATTTTCAGGGTCGCTTCACCCGGCGGTGATTCCAGATAGGCCCCGGTGCGGCCCCGGAACTGTAAAATGTCCATGTCATCATTGATGGCCACCGCGGGCGGGGTGAATTTATCCATCAGCAGCTTATCTATCTCCCGGCCAAGGTTGAACTCCGCTACGGTCTTGGCGGAAGCAGTCATTTCCTGCCTGGGCGGTTGAGGCGCCATGCCAATATGATGGCCGCCAAAATCCATCTGCTGCGGCGTAGCCACCGATTTCTTGGTGTAGATCTTCTCTTTGGAATCGACCACCTGATAATAGTCTGAAAAGCCACTAATGCTTTCGGCGCTGCCCAGCAGCAGATAGCCGCCGGGTTTCAGGGCATAGTGGAATACCACCATGATTTTCTTTTGCAGCACCGGACCCAGATAGATCAGCAGGTTGCGGCAGCTGATCAAATCCAGACGGGAAAACGGCGGGTCCTTGATGACATTCTGTACCGCGAACACACACATTTCCCGGATGTATTTGCTGATCTGATAACGACCGCCTTCCACCCGCACGAAAAAGCGTCGCAGTCGCTCCGGTGAAACATGCTGGTTAATGGTTTCGGGGTAGAGGCCTGCGCGCGCGCTTACAATAGCGTTTTCGTCGATGTCGGTGGCAAATATCTGAATGGCGACATTGCCGGCTGAATCGCCCAGATATTCCAGCAATGCGATAGCCAGCGAATAGGGCTCCTCCCCGGTGGAGCAGCCCGGTACCCAGATGCGTATCGGTACCTCGGCAGAACGGTCTTTCAGCATGGGAAAAACTTTTTCCGCCAGCGCCTCGAAAGCTTCAGTGTCCCGAAAGAACTCGGTGACATTGATGAGCAGGTCATGAAACAGCTGATCGATTTCAGCCGGATTGTCCTGTAGATAGCGCACGTAATTATCCAGTCGATCCAGCTTGTGCAGCAGCATCCGACGGCGAATACGTCGCTGAATAGTGGTCGGTTTATAGTAGGTAAAATCATTGCCGGTCTGGCGTCGCAACAGCAGAAAAATCTTGCTGAGCATATCATCACTATCGGGAAATACTTCGCCGGTCTTACCCGCCGGCTTCGAGGCCACGAAGGGGTGGTGGGCAATACGGGCCAGTTCTGCGGCAATCTTATCGGGCGGCAGCACCACATCGACACAGCCGGCGGCAATGGCACTGTGAGGCATGCCATCGTATTTGGCGGACTCCCTGTCCTGTGCGATAGTAATCCCCCCCTCGGCGGAAATGGCTTTCAGGCCAAGCACCCCATCCGAGGCCGTGCCGGAGAGAATGACGCCAATGGACATGCTGCCCAGATCTTCGGCCAGATGGCGAAAAAAATAATCAATCGGTAAATTCTGACCTTTAATGTCACTGCGCGGCATCAGGTGCAGTACACCATGCAGAATGCCCAGATAGGTATTTGGCGGAATGATGTAAATATGATTAGGCGCAACCCGCATGCCATCTTCGATCTCAACCACGGGCATTTTGGTGGCCCGGGAGAGAATTTCAGTCAGCGCGCTGGGATGCTCGGGATGCAGATGCTGAATCAGTACAAAGCCCATGCCGGTATCGTCAGGCAGATGAGAAAGCAGTTCGGTAAAGGCTTCCAGTCCCCCGGCAGAGGCACCAATACCGGCAATTGGAAACCGGTGCCCGGACTGCTCGCCGGTTTTATCCGAAGGCGACTTTTCTAACTCCGGCTTATTTTTCTCATCCGTGCCCGCTTTTTCCCCCGGCTTTTTGCCGAGCCTTTCATTTTTTTTATTTTTATTGCCCATGCGACCGCCTTATTTAGGGTGCGTATGCGTACGCTCATGTTGCCGCGACCGTCCCGCATCTGCTTTGCATCATACTATAAAATTACTTTTTTTGCGGATAACCATTCCCTGCTAAAACTGTTCTTTTATACGATCTAATCTGTCTTTTATATCACTGTATCTATTTTAAAACCTGACTACCGGACAATGGCAAAACCTATACGAAACTGTAGGCTTTGCTTTTCGTCATAAGTAATCATGCTCTCACCGTAACCGTGAAAGAGCTGCACGTAGATATAACCGCCGGAGCGATAGAAAATATTTTTACGAACCGGAAACGAAACATCCATTTGCACCATATTACGGTTCTCCCCGGCACGACGTATCGTGGTTGATACCAGCCAGTCATCTTCGCTGCCGTAACGTATCAACAGATCCACATAACCACGGTATTCATCAATATCCTCATTAAATTCGCCTTTGGAAAAAT
>JAVVEE010000013.1:0-43027 GCA_032251315.1 Gammaproteobacteria bacterium | reverse complement strand
GTATTCTTTTTGGGGTGGCTGCACTTTAGTTTTGTTCGGCCTGTTGACAGCGAACGACTTATGGGTGACCCCATTGAATTCTTACCCGGATACTCTCCAGCTGGATGCACAATTAAAGGTGCTCGGTTTGGACGATTATGCTGCGCCTATGTTGACCCCCTTTCATTCGGCGATGCCAACACGTGGCTTGATAGAACAGTTTATTGCCGATGCGCCGCGGTTTTCCGGGTCGTCTTTCCGTATTGTTGAACCGACGCAATGGGCGTCACTAGAGCTGAGTCCTTACACTCCAGTGTTGTTTTTTAATACCACCTGGAAAATGAATTATAAGCGGCTGCCGCCACAGTTCAAAGTGTATCGGTTTGAGGTAGGGGTGATTGCAAAAGTGATTCCGTTAGGGCAGGTCTTGAGTAAAAAAGGTACTATTGCTGCCCGCAATGCTTCATGGGAAGGTAGCTGTCACATTGATGATGGCATCTTTCACCATGTTGATGAGTGGAGTGAAAACGAGGGACGGAGATTGAAGCAGGCTATCTATTCAGTACAGTCAATATGCGGCAGAAAACTGGTTGATGAATTTATGGAGGATATGCCTGAAGGCTATCCAGTTCACCAGGATGAAACGGTAGAGGTATGGAAATGAAAAGCTTTTACTTGCCGCAATATTGCAATAAAAATGTCTGATCTAACTGTGCGATGCTAATCAGGTTTCACTGACAGGAAAGTTGTTGTTCGTCCAATATGAAATATGACCCGTTATGACTAAAACAAATTCACAGATTGAAATCATCATGTCGACCTGTAACGGTGCTCTGCATATCGAGGCGCAGCTGGATTCGATTATTGCGCAAACTCATGGTGATTGGCGGTTACTGATACGTGACGATGGTTCTGTGGATGCTACGCTGGAGATTATCAGTGCATACGCCGATAGATATAAAGACAAAATTACTTTGTTGCAGGATACGCGTGGCAATATCGGCCCGTGTGCATCGTTTGGGGTTTTGCTTGAATCAACGACGGCGGGTTATGTGGCGTTATGCGATCAGGATGATGTCTGGTTGCCGGACAAATTGGAATCGCAGTTGCGCTGTATCAGGGATGTTGAAGCCGCCGCTGATGAAAACCTGCCTGTGCTGGTACACAGTGATCTGCGCGTGGTGGATGAGAGTGGGTCGGTGGTGGCTGAATCATTCTGGCGCTACCAGAAGTTGCAGCCGTCGCGTATGCAGACCTTGCCCGGTTTGCTGGTGCAAAATTGTGTGACGGGTTGTGCGACCATGATCAATCGCCCGCTGATCAAGCTCGCCGCGCCCATACCGGAGCAGGCGATTATGCATGACTGGTGGCTGGCGCTGATCGCTGTGTCATGCGGGAAAGTGGTGGCGATGCAGTCAGTAACTCTCAATTATCGCCAGCATGGGGCGAACCAGGTTGGCGCTAAACAATGGGGCTGGCGGCATATCAGGAATATTTTTGATCAGGGTGTACAGTCGATGCAGCAGAGCCTGCGCAAAACCGGTCAACAGGCTGAAGCCTTGTTACAAATACATGTTTTGAATAAGGAGGCCAAAAGGTTGTGCAAATGTATGTCGATTTGTTTTATTCGGGGCATTCCAACTGGTACCGCAGGCGTGTAGCGGTGCTGCGTGGGCGTTATTTTAAATATGGTCTGCTGCGAAACATTGCTATGTTTGTTTTAATTCGGGGGCGCTCAGATTAATCGATAAGCTGTCATCTCTACTTAAGAGTAGTTCAGTATTGTCATCAGTTCGGTATTGCAATCAGCCCAGTATCGTCATCAGTCCGGTATTGTCATCTCGACCATAGGGAGAGATCTTATGCCCCGGAGCTAAAAAGATTTCTCACATGCGTTCGAAATGACAGTTAAAAAGAACAGGTACAGGTTTTTACCCTATGTGCGTAATGACATGTTAATCAGAGGTTTAGTTTGATGAAGTTCGCTCTATTTATTCCGACACTCAATGCCGGCCCGCGCTGGGGGCAGGTTGTTGAGGCGATTCAATCACAGTCAACCAGGCCTGATGCTGTGCTGGTGGTCGATTCGGGGTCTGTGGATGGAACCGCCGAGCTGGCGAGCAGTGCCGGTTTTGAGGTCGAGCACATAAATCCAAGTGAGTTTGATCATGGCGCTACGCGCATGCTGGCTCTGCAACGTTTCGCTGATTGTGATGTGATTGTGTATCTGACCCAGGACGCGGTACCGCGTGATCGCCATGCGTTCAGCCATTTGCTGGCGGCGCTGGCCAGTGACGATGCGATAGCGGCGGTGGCCGGTCGTCAGCTGCCTGATATAGATGCATCGGTGTTTGCGCGCCATTCTCGGGGCTACAATTATCCTGATCAGTCGGCGGTAAGGTCGAGTTCTGACATTGCAGAGTTTGGTATCAAATCGGCGTTTCTGTCCAATTCTTTCGCCGCGTACGACCGTGCTGCGCTTGAGGCCGTCGGTGGATTTCCGCAGCGCATCATCTTTGGCGAGGATATGTATGTTGCCGCGAAGCTGCTGAAGGCGGGCCGGAAGGTCGCTTATGCGTCCGATGCCTGCGTTTATCATTCGCACAATTACACACCGATGCAGGAATTCAGGCGTTATTTTGATATGGGTGTGTTTCATGCGCGTGAATGCTGGCTTCGGCGAGAGTTTGGTGGTGCTGAAGGAGAGGGGGTTAAGTTTGTTCGTTCTGAGATTGATTATTTGTTGAAACATGCTTTCTGGCGAATACCTGAAGGCGGGCTAAGAACAATGTTTCGTTATGCAGGTTTTCGCCTGGGCCTGATCGAGAAACGGCTGCCAGTGTGGCTGAAAATGCAATTGGCCATGAATAAAGGCTGTTTTAAAGAGTAATTTTATCTATAATCCTGTCGTTACGTTAAATGGTAATTTGGTTTTATGTTTAAAAAAGGATTTCTGAAGGGACACGCAAATACCCTTAATTTTATTCTCAGGTTGATTGACTTATCAGTGGTACTGATAGGTGGTGTGTTGTCGTATTATTTTTCAGCAGCTTATGGTACCTATACGAGTTTGGGGGTAGAGGGGCTGCCCGGACATTATCTTGAAGTTGTTCTGGCGGCGGTTGTTCTGGCCGCGCTGATTTTTCCCCTGTTTGCTGTCTATCGTGTGTGGCGAGGCTCTTCTACCTTATCTGAAATTAAACATCTCACCCTGGCGTTGCTTTTGGTGGGGCTGTTGTTGGCCGGGGCGGCATTTATGACTCAATCCGGTGAGCAATATTTCCGTTCATGGATTGGTTTATGGTTTATGACTACCTGGGTTGCTCTGGTGGGTTCGCGTGTGTTGCTTCGCATCGCTTTGCGCTGGTTGCGTTCGAACGGCTTTAATCATCGCCATATTGTTATTGTGGGTACTGGCGAGCAGGCGGCGGTGGTGGCTGACCGACTTCGCCGTTCCACCTGGTTTGGTCTGGAAATATCCGCGTTATTTGGTGCGAACACCGAAAAACTGCCTCCCTGGTTAAAAAGCAAAAAAATCATTTCAACTGTTTCTGAGTTGCGCCAGTATGTCGATGAATCTGATGTGGATCAGGTCTGGATTTCTTTGCCGCACAGTGAAGAAAAAATCATTCGCGAGGTTATCACTGTCCTGGAGGGCTTACCGGTAGAGATTCGTTACGTGCCGGATATTTTTGAATATCAGCTGATGCATCATTCCTTGTCGGAGGTTGCGGGTGTGCCGGTGGTGAATATTTCCTATTCCGCCATTGATGGTGCGAACCGTATTATCAAAACATTAGAGGATTATGTGCTGGCTTTTTTATTGCTGGTTCTGGCGAGTCCTGTCATGCTGGTTATCGCGGCAGGGGTGAAGCTAAGCTCTCCCGGCCCCGTTTTGTACCGCCAGCAACGGATGGGCTGGAATGAGCAGATTTTTACCATGTTTAAGTTTCGATCGATGCCGATCGAGGCGGAAAATGAAACCGGGCCTGTCTGGGCTAATGAATTGGATAATCGTGCCACTGCCTTCGGGTCTTTTTTACGCAAGACCAGCCTGGATGAGCTGCCACAGTTGTTTAATGTGCTGATGGGTGAGATGTCCCTGATCGGCCCGCGCCCGGAGCGGCCGGTGTTTGTCGAGCAGTACAAAGACGAGATTCCGCACTATATGAAGAAGCATCTGGTAAAAGCCGGCGTCACCGGCTGGGCGCAGGTGCACGGCTGGCGCGGCAATACCTGTTTGCATGCCCGCATCGAGCACGATCTTTATTACATTGAGAACTGGTCGCTGTGGCTCGATATCAAAATTATCGTTATGACGGTTTTTCGCGGGCTGATTCATAAGAATGCTTATTGATTAAAACATAGTTGGCAGTTGGCAGGTAAAACATAGTTGGCAGTAGGCAGTTGGCAGTTGGCAGTAAAAAAGTTCGTCATGCCGGCATGCTTGTGGCCGGTATCCACGGTTGATGAAATATATTGTCCGTAGATGAACGCGGATATAGATTTTGACTTTATCTGCGTTCATATCTGTGGACTACAGCCTTTCGAGGTTTTGCCCTTTTCGCGGATAGTTCCTGGCGCGATTTTTACGTAGAATGTGGGTTTTCCTAATCATTGAGTAACAATTTTGCTGCATAGTCTCGCCACCGGACGTTGGTTTTCCCGGTTCTCTTCAAGGCCTGTAGAGCTGTTAATCGGGCTTTGTCTATTTGCGGTAGCGGCTGCGGGGGCTGGGGTGAGGGATGTTGCCAGTGCTTCGATGGCGGTCTTGTTTCTTGCCAGTCTGTTCTATATCCGTAAATGGCCGGTGTGGTGGCGTGCGCTGAGTCGCGATGAGTGGCTGCTGTTGAGTGCTCTGGGGTTGTATACCCTGTCCGGGCTGATCAGTTATTACAATGTCAGCGATGACTATGAATTCGTGAAGCACATGGGCCGGTATCTTCGTTTTCTGCTGATCGTGCCGGTTTATCTGTTAAGCGGAAGCCGTGCGCCGTTATTCAAATATCTTGTGGCCGGTGCTATCGTTTCCGGACCACTGTATTTGAACTTCGCGCTTATAAGTGCGGCTGAAGATCCCGGAATGCCCGCATCGGGAAACTACCATCATATTACCTTTGGCGATGGGGCCATGCTCAATGTGCTGTTCCTGCTGGCGGTTTTGCTTACATGGAAAACCCGGATGGCGTTGAAGGTGATGATGGCGGTCGCAATTGTCTGTGCCCTGTATGCCTCTATTCTGTCGCAGGCGAGAGGGGCATGGCTGGCGCTGCCGGTGTGTGGCGCGGTGCTGCTCTATTTCGCGGTGAAATACGGTCGGCTGAAAATTAAGGTCGTACTGCTGCCGCTGCTGTTGCTGGGCATCGCTGTGCTGGCCGTCTCTCCCGCCAGAGAGCTTCTGGAGGATCGGGTCAGCGAAGCGGTGCAGGAGGTCGAGGCTTTCGCCAGTGGCGAGAAATTTGATTCCTCTGTAGGTGGACGGCTCGCGATGTGGGACATTGCTGTAGATGTATGGCGGCAGCATCCTGTTATTGGTACGGGTCTGGGCGATTTTGACCTGGAAATAGAGCAGAGACAGGAGCAGGGCATTTATGAAAGTATCACGGTGCACGCCAGTGTGCACAATATTTACCTGCAGGCGCTGGCGACCACGGGCACGGTGGGTTTTCTGGTGCTGTGCTTTGCGCTGGTGATTCAGCCGCTTCGATTATTTTACCGCACCCCCGGCGAGAAACCGACGCCGGCCAGGTTGGGCGGGATAATGCTGGTGCTGGCTTATGCGGTATTCGGCTTAACAGAATCGTGGATTCTGCGAGCACCGGTGATCTCCGTGTTCCTGATTTACCTGATTACGCTGTCGGTCACCGTATCGAAGTTGCAAGTGATCAATAGTTCGCAGACGAATACATAGTTGGCAGTTGGCAGTAAAAAAGTTCGTCATGCCGGCATGCTTGTGGCCGGTATCCACGGTTGATGAAATATATTGTCCGCAGATGAACGCGGATAAAACCTTAAAAACATCAGTCCGCGAAGAACGCCAAGGACGCGAAAAGGGCAAAAGAATAATAGTTTAAAAGGTTTTTTGGCGTCCTTTGCATTCTTCGCGGATATAGATTTTGACTTCATCTGCGTTTATCTGTGGACTAATACCTTTCAAGGGTTTGCCCTTTTCGCAGACTGGTTTCAACGGTTAATTGCAAATTTATTACAGTCTTAGTATTGACGATAACGCACCAGCCACGTAGACTTCCCGCCCGATGTGATGGAGGGCTGCCAGGCCCGAAATTCTTCGCCGCGTCCCCATCGTCTAGAGGCCTAGGACACCGGGTTTTCATCTCGGCAACAGGGGTTCGACTCCCCTTGGGGACGCCATTATTACAACGAGGCTGGAGCTTTATAGATCCGGCCTTTTTTGTATACAACGTATACAGAGAGATAAGCACGGTACATGTTAGTAGAAAAATACATGCAGTACCCGTTGACGGGAGCACCAGTTGGATTTTTATCCACACCGGGTCTCCCGTTTTTTTTGCCTTTTGGAGTTTGAATTGTCGGGTCTAACTAAAGCCTTATTGGTACTTGAAGATGGCAGCGTATTTGAAGGCCGTTCCATAGGCGTTGCCGGTGATACCACCGGCGAGGTGGTCTTTAATACCGCGATGACCGGCTATCAGGAAATCATTACCGACCCTTCCTATTCGCACCAGATCGTGACCCTGACTTATCCCCATATCGGTAACGTGGGTACCAATGACGGTGATGCCGAATCGGCAGGGGTGCATGCCAGCGGCCTGGTGATTCGTGATCTTTCGCCGGTGATGAGCAACTGGCGCGGCCAGCTGAGTCTTCAGGATTATCTGATCAAGCACAATATTGTCGCCATTGCCGATATTGATACCCGTCGTCTGACACGACTGCTGCGCGACAAGGGCGCGATGGGTGGCTGTATCATGGCGGGTGATGTGGATAAAGAGATCGCCCTGCAGAAAGCCAGAGAGTTCGCCGGCTTGAAAGGGCTGGATCTGGCGCAGGTGGTGTCCGTCACACAGAGTTACGTTTGGGAGGCCGGTGAGTGGGATCTGGATTCGAACGCCGCTGTTGCACCGGACGAGCTGAAATATCATGTGGTGGCTTACGATTACGGCGTCAAGTACAACATTCTCAGAATGCTGGTATCACGCGGCTGTAAGGTGACCGTGGTTCCGGCCAAAACACCGGCCAAAGATGTGCTGGCGATGAACCCCGACGGGGTGTTTTTATCGAATGGCCCCGGTGACCCCGAGCCCTGTGACTATGCGATTGCGGCCATCAAGGAAATTATGGAAACCGAGATCCCGCTCTTCGGCATCTGCCTGGGCCACCAGCTATTGGCGCTGGCCTGTGGCGCAAAAACCCTGAAGATGAAATTCGGCCACCACGGCGCCAACCATCCGGTGCAGGACCTGAAATCGGGTCAGGTGATGATCACCAGCCAGAACCACGGCTTTGCGGTTGATGAGAGCACCCTGCCGGACAATCTACAGGCGACTCACCGCTCCCTGTTCGACGGCTCGCTGCAAGGCATTCATCGCACCGATAAACCGGCGTTCAGCTTTCAGGGACACCCCGAAGCCAGCCCCGGCCCGCACGATATCGCACCGGTTTTTGATCATTTTATTGAATTGATGAGTGAAAAGATTTAGAGCTTTTATCCGCGAAGAACGCCAAGCACGCGAAAAGGGCAAAAGATTAATAGTTTGAAAGGGTTTTTTGGCGTCCTTTGCGTCTTTCGCGGACTAATTTTTACGTTTTTTAATTTTATAGCATTAGAGGAAATCATTCGTGCCTAAGCGTTCTGACATCAACAGTGTACTGATTATCGGCGCGGGGCCTATCGTCATTGGTCAGGCCTGTGAGTTTGATTATTCCGGGGCGCAGGCCTGTAAGGCGTTGCGTGAGGAGGGTGTTCGCGTCATTCTGGTGAATTCGAATCCGGCGACGATTATGACCGACCCGGAAATGGCGGATGCGACTTATATCGAGCCGATCACCTGGCAGACGGTGGCGCGTATCATCGAAATCGAAAAGCCGGATGCGCTGCTGCCTACCATGGGCGGGCAGACGGCGCTGAACTGTGCGCTGGATCTTGATCGTGAAGGCGTACTGGAAAAATTCAATGTGGAAATGATCGGCGCGGATAAAGACGCCATCAACATGGCGGAAGACCGTGAAAAGTTTAAAGTCGCCATGGAGGCCATTGGCCTGGACATGCCGCGCGCGGCGATTGCACATAGCATGGAAGAGGCTTATCAGGTGCAGGCGATGGTGGGTTTTCCGACCATTATCCGGCCCTCGTTTACCATGGGCGGTAGCGGTGGCGGTATCGCTTACAACAAGGATGAGTTTGAAGAGATCTGCCAACGGGGCCTGGATCTGTCGCCCGTTAACGAGCTGCTGATTGAAGAGTCCATTCTCGGCTGGAAAGAATACGAGATGGAGGTGGTGCGCGACAAAAAGGACAACTGCATCATCATCTGCTCGATTGAAAATCTTGATCCCATGGGCATTCACACCGGCGACTCCATTACCGTTGCGCCCGCGCAGACGCTGACGGACAAAGAGTACCAGCGTATGCGTGATGCCTCGATTGCGGTGCTGCGCAAAATCGGCGTGGATACCGGCGGCTCCAACGTGCAGTTTTCGGTGAACCCTGAAGATGGCCGCATGACCATTATCGAGATGAATCCGCGGGTCTCGCGTTCGTCGGCACTGGCCTCCAAAGCGACCGGTTTCCCCATTGCCAAAGTGGCCGCCAAGCTGGCCATCGGTTATACCCTGGACGAGCTGCAAAACGAGATTACCGGCGGCACCACGCCCGTCTCGTTCGAGCCGACCATGGATTATGTGGTCACCAAAATACCCCGTTTCACTTTCGAGAAATTCCCACAGGCGGAAAACCGCCTGACCACGCAGATGAAGTCGGTGGGCGAAGTCATGGCCATCGGCCGCAACTTCCAGGAGTCGCTGCAAAAAGCCTTGCGCGGACTGGAAGTGGACATTGATGGTCTGAGTCCGGTGCTGGATATTTCGATGTCCGAAGAAGACATCACCTCAACCCTTAATCGGGAATTGAGTCTGGCCGGTGCGGATCGCCTGCTTTATGTCGGTGACGCTTTCCGTCGCGGCTACAGTCTGGAAAGAATCTTTGACCTGACCAAAATCGACCCCTGGTTCCTGATCCAGATTGAAGAGCTGATTTCCCTGGAAACGGCATTAATCGGACGCAAGCTGGCTTCGCTGGACTACGAAGAGCTGCGCCAGCTGAAACGTAAAGGCTTTTCGGACAGCCTGATGGCGCGCGCGCTGGGATTGCAGGAAGAGGCGGTGCGGGCGCACCGCCATGCGCTGAAAATCCGGCCTGTATTCAAGCGTGTTGATACCTGCGCTGCTGAGTTTTCGACTTCCACTGCCTATATGTATTCGACCTACGAGGAAGAGTGCGAGTCGATGCCTACCGCTAATGACAAAATCGTGGTTCTGGGTGGCGGGCCAAATCGCATCGGTCAGGGCATCGAGTTTGACTACTGTTGTGTACACGCCGCGATGGCGATGCACGAAGATGGCTATGAAACCATCATGATCAACTGTAATCCGGAAACGGTCTCCACCGATTACGATACTTCCGATCGCCTCTATTTTGAGCCGCTGACCCTGGAAGATGTGCTGGAGGTGATGGATAAGGAAAAACCCAAAGGTGTGATCGTACAATACGGCGGGCAGACACCGCTGAAACTGGCGCGTGCACTGGAAGCGGCCGGCGTGCCGATTATCGGCACCACTCCCGATTGCATCGACCTGGCGGAAGACCGTGAGCGCTTCCAGCAGCTGGTGAATGAGCTGGGCCTTAAACAGCCGCCAAATCGTCTGGCCAGAAACGCCGAAGAGGCGATTGCGCAGGCGGCGGAAGTGGGTTATCCACTGGTGGTGCGGCCATCGTACGTGCTGGGCGGCCGTGCCATGGAAATCGTTTATGACGAGGCGGACCTGAAGCGCTACATGAAAACCGCCGTCAATGTTTCCAATGACTCGCCGATACTGCTGGACCGTTTTCTGGATGATGCGGTCGAGGTGGATGTCGACGCTATCTGTGATGGCAAGCAGGTGTTGATCGGCAGCATTATGGAGCACATTGAGGAGGCGGGCGTGCATTCGGGGGATTCAGCCTGTTCACTGCCGCCTTACACCTTGTCGAAAGAAATTCAGGATCGCCTGCGCGAACAGACCTGCCAGCTGGCGTTGAAAATGGATGTGATCGGGCTGATGAATATTCAGTTTGCGATTCAGGGTGACAACATTTATCTGCTGGAAGTGAATCCACGCGCCTCGCGCACCGTGCCTTTTGTTTCCAAGGCGACCGGTGTGCCGCTGGCCAAGATTGCGGCCCGTTGCATGGTCGGCAAAACGCTGGCCGAGCAGGGAGTCACCGAAGAGGTGGTGCCCGAAACTTTTGCCGTGAAAGAGTCGGTGTTCCCGTTCGTAAAATTCCCCGGCGTGGACCCTCTGCTGGGGCCGGAAATGAAATCCACCGGCGAAGTTATGGGGCTGGGGCAGAGTTTCGGCATGGCTTTCGCCAAGGCGCAGCTGGGTGCCGGCATCGTTTTACCCTCGGGCGGTAATGTCTTTATCAGTGTGCGTGACCGTGATCGCGTCGCAGCGACGGAGCTGGGGCGAGAGCTGGCAGAGCGAGGCTTCGGACTGGTCGCAACCAAAGGCACCGGGCGTGCATTGCAAGCCGCAGGCATAGAGTGCAAACTCGTCAACAAGGTTTACGAAGGCCGTCCGCATATCGTTGATATGATTAAGAACGGCGAAATCAGTTTTATTATTAATACCTCAGAAGGCAAAAAAGCCATCGCCGATTCCTACACCATCCGGGCTTCGGCGCTACAGGGTAAAATCAGCTACACCACAACCATTGCCGGGGCGCAGGCAACCTGCCGCGCCCTGAAGTACCTCGAGCAAAATACCGTGACACGCTTGCAAGATATGCATGCCGAGATACTGGTTAAAAATACATAAGGAGTACAGCTATGAATAAAGCGCCCATTACCGTTCATGGTGCAGAGAGATTGCAGGATGAGTTAAGGAACTTGAAGTCGGTAGAACGACCTAAAGTGATTGAGGCGATTGCGGAAGCACGTGCTCACGGCGACCTGAAAGAGAATGCCGAATACCACGCCGCCCGTGATCAGCAGAGTTTTATTGAAGGCCGGATCAAGGATATCGAATCCAAACTCGGTAATGCCACCATTATTGATGTCACCAAAATTGATGCTAACGGCAAAGTGGTTTTCGGTTCGACCGTGGTAGTGGCCGATGACGATACCGGTGCTGAAGTGACCTATCAGATCGTGGGTAACGATGAGGCGGATATCAAGCTCAATAAGATCTCAATCAGCTCTCCCATTGCGCGCGCGCTGATCGGCAAGGAAGAGGGTGATGTGGTCGATGTGCAGACTCCCGGTGGTTTGAGAAGTCTTGAGATTGTCTCAATCAAATATATCTAATATTTGCCGGGTCGGGTGCGAGTGGGTTTTTATGGCAGTTCAATAACCGGGTCGTTTTCGTTGCGGCGGTAGACGGACACGGTTTTGCCGATGACCTGCACTTTTTCTGATCCGCTTTGTGCGCAAATTTGTTCTATTAACTCCTGCCTCGCTTCCCGGTCATCGACCGAGACTTTAATCTTGACCAGCTCGTGATGATTCAGTGCGATTTCGAGTTCGCTGAGCACTTCGTCGGTCAGGCCTTTCTGTCCAATCCGGACGACAGGGTTGAGTGAGTGGCAGAGGCCGCGTAGATGTTTAAGCTGGTTTTTGGTTAAAGACATAAATTGAAAAGCCGAAATTATAATTGTCGAACTATATCATGAGTTACCGTAGATGAGTCGCAGTAAGAGCAGTAAAAAGTGGCTAAAAGAGCATTTCGATGACGAATATGTTCAGCGTGCCCAGAAGGACGGCTACCGCTCGCGCGCGATTTACAAGTTGATCGAAATTCAGGAAAAAGACCGCCTGATAAAACCCGGTATGACGGTGATTGACCTCGGCGCTGCGCCCGGGGGCTGGTCGGAATATGCGGTTAAACTGGTGGGCAAGAAGGGCCGGATGATCGCGCTCGACATTCTGCCGATGGAACCAATTGCCGGCGTACACATCATAGAAGGTGATTTCAGGGAGGATGAAGCGCTTAATAATTTGGTGCAGGCTATGGGCGAGGATAAAGCAGACCTTGTTTTTTCGGATATGG
The DNA here is from genome assembly GCA_032251315.1 of Gammaproteobacteria bacterium. Lineage (GTDB taxonomy): Bacteria > Pseudomonadota > Gammaproteobacteria > SZUA-229 > SZUA-229 > LH-M37. The sequence goes on along the minus strand of JAVVEE010000013.1, from coordinate 30,760 downwards.
CCCCCAATATAAGTGGTATGGATGTGGTTGATATTCCGCGCGCCTACTATCTGGCCGAGCTGGCGCTGGATTTGGCTCAGCGTATGCTCAAACCGGGCGGTGCTTTACTGGTCAAGCTCTTTCAGGGCGAGGGCTTTGATGACTATCATCAGGCCATGAAACAGAATTTTTCAAAGGTGGTGGTACGAAAACCGAAAGCTTCGAGAGCGAGAAGCCGGGAAATATACGCACTGGCCACCGGTTATAAATTATAGTAACGTTAATCACGGCTAATATAGTCAAGCTAATTTGGAGTATTAATTGAACGATCTCGCTAAAAATCTGGTGTTGTGGGCTGTGATTGCAATTGTATTGCTGTCGGTGTTCAACAATTTCAGTAAACCCACCGCGCCTGTGCAATCCATCCCTTATTCCGCCTTTATCGAAATGGTGAAGCAGGGCGAGGTCAGCCAGGTCAAGATAAACGGTAAGGAGGTCAAGGGCAAACTGGGAACGGGTGCCGCATTCAGCACCTATAGCCCGGAGACTGATAATACCGCCATGATCGGCGACCTGCTCCAGCACAATGTGGAAATTGAGGCCGCGCCGCCGGAAGGGCAGTCCATCTGGGTGCAGATACTCATTTCCTGGTTCCCGTTCTTGTTGCTCATCGGTGTCTGGATTTTCTTCATGCGTCAGATGCAGGGCGGTGGCGGTGGTCGCGGCGCGATGTCCTTTGGCAAAAGCAAGGCGCGCATGCTGGGCGAAGACCAGATCAAGGTGACTTTTGAAGATGTCGCCGGTGCCGAAGAGGCCAAGGAGGAGGTGGTTGAACTGGTTGAGTTTTTGAAAGACCCGACCAAATTCCAGAAGCTGGGCGGCAAGATCCCCAGCGGCGTGCTGATGATGGGCTCGCCCGGTACCGGTAAAACCCTGCTGGCCAGAGCCATTGCGGGCGAGGCCAAGGTGCCTTTCTTCACTATTTCGGGTTCGGATTTTGTGGAAATGTTTGTCGGTGTCGGTGCGTCGCGGGTACGCGACATGTTCGAAACCGCCAAAAAACATGCCCCCTGTATTATTTTTATCGACGAGATCGATGCCGTCGGTCGCCATCGTGGCGCCGGTGTCGGTGGTGGTCACGATGAGCGTGAGCAGACCCTGAACCAGCTGCTGGTTGAGATGGACGGTTTTGAAGGTAACGAGGGCGTGATCGTGATTGCCGCTACCAACCGTCCCGACGTGCTCGACCCGGCTTTACTGCGCCCCGGTCGTTTCGACCGTCAGGTGGTGGTGCCGTTGCCGGATATTCGCGGTCGCGAGCAGATTCTAAAGGTGCACATTCGTAAAGTGCCGTCAGCGGAAGACGTGAAGCCATCCATTATTGCGCGCGGCACACCGGGATTCTCCGGTGCGGATCTGGCGAATCTGGTAAACGAAGCCGCGCTGTTTGCAGCGCGCGAGAATAGCAAAGATGTGAATATGTCGCACTTTGAGCGCGCCAAAGACAAGATCATGATGGGCAGCGAACGCCGCTCCATGGTGATGTCAGAAGCGGAAAAACGCAATACGGCCTACCATGAGGCGGGACACGCGATTGTCGGGCGCATGGTGCCGGAGCACGATCCGGTCTATAAAGTCAGCATCATTCCGCGTGGACGTGCGCTGGGTGTGACCATGTTCCTGCCGCTGGAAGACAGTTACAGCCAGAGCAAGCAAAAGCTGGAAAGCATGATCTCCAGTTTATTTGGCGGACGCCTGGCTGAAGAGCTGGTGATGGGGGCGGAAAAAGTCACCACCGGCGCGTCAAACGACATTGAGCGCGCGACAGCCATCGCACGTAACATGGTTACAAAATGGGGTTTGTCCGAGCGCCTGGGGCCTTTGACGTACTCTGAAGATGAAGGCGAGGTCTTTCTGGGGCGTTCGGTTACGCAGCACAAGAACATGGCTGACGATACCGCGCGCATCATCGATGAAGAGATTCGGGCATTTATCGATCGCAACTATGAACGGGCGAAAAACATTCTGACCGAGCGCATTAACGTCCTGCACATGATGGCTGATGCTTTGATGAAGTACGAGACAATCGATGCAGCTCAGATTGATGCCCTGATGGAAGGCAAGGTGCCACCACCGCCTCAGGACTGGGTGGATACGGATGACAGAGGCGGCGATGATTCTACAAAGCCGGAGACTGCCGAGTCGGATGCGGATAAGAAATCCGACGGAAAAATCGGCGGCCCTGCGGGTCAGCATTGATCGTCTTGTAAGGTGATATAAAAAAGGGGGCTTCGGCCTCCTTTTTTGCGTTCGCGTTATGGATAAAAATAGTCCGCAGATGAACACAGATAAGGGGTCAAAATCAAAACATATATCCGCGAAAAACGCGAAGGACGCGAAAAGAGCAAAAGATTAATAGTTTAAAAAGGTTTTTTGGCGTTCTTCGCGTCTTTCGCGGACTTGTGTTTTTAGGTTTTTATCTGCGTTCATATATGGACATACTAACAAAACGCATGGAAAGGATACCCTTCAATCAAGACCGTCAGCAGCAGGGATGCTGCTGCCGAGCGTACACGGATGTATTCTCAGCGCGTCTTGATTGAAGGGTATCCTTTCCATGTAACTCAATAGTATGTTTTCAAGATATTACGATCTTGAAATTTTCCTGTCCGGCGTTTGAGTTTGTGGGCGAAAGCGCTTAAGTTAGTGCCTTCCGGCTTCGGCTTTTTTATGGCGTGAGTATGAGTGCTACAACTTTAACAATAGCTCAGTTAATGGCGGGTGATGAACCGGTGATTATGGGTATCCTGAACGTTACGCCGGATTCGTTTTCTGATGGCGGCGCGTATGATCGTGTCGATGCCGCTGTGGCGCGTGCGCTGGCGATGCGGGCTGAGGGTGCACAGGTGATTGATGTGGGCGGTGAGTCCACGCGTCCGGGGGCACAACCGGTGAATGCGGAGCAGGAGATTGAAAGGGTGGTGCCGGTGATTGAGGCCATTCGCCGGCAGTGCGAAGTTCAGGTTTCGATCGACACCAGCAAGCCGGAGGTGATGGCTGCCGCCGTGCGGGCTGGGGCGAACCTGGTCAATGACGTTAATGCCTTGCGGGCTGAAGGTGCGGTGGCGTGCTGTGCCGAGCTGGGTGTGCCGGTGTGTTTGATGCATATGCAGGGTGAGCCGCGCACCATGCAGCAGAGCCCGGTATATTCAGATGTGGTAATTGAGGTGCGTGATTTTTTGCTGGCCAGGGCGAAATGCTGCATGGAGGCCGGTATCACTGCGGAGCGGATACTGCTCGACCCCGGTTTCGGCTTTGGTAAATCGCTGGAGCATAATATTGAGCTGTTTTCGCGACTGCAAGAACTCTGTGCGCTGGATTTCCCGGTGTTAATCGGGGTTTCGCGTAAAAGCATGCTGGGCACGATTCTCGATCGACCGGTTGAGCAGCGCGTCATTGGCAGTGTGGCTGCCGCCGTGATTGCCTACGGTAAAGGGGCGCGATGGTTCCGGGTGCACGATGTCGCCGAAACGCGGGACGCTTTAGAGCTTTGCAGGGTGCTGGGTTAAGGTCTTTAGGGCAAATAATTCGCAGATGTAATGCAGGTAAAGTCAAAGTCTATATCCGCGAAAAACGCCAAGGACGCAAAAAAACCTTTTAAACGGTTAATCTTTTGCTCTTCGCGTCCTTGGTGTCTTTCGCGGACTGGTGTTTTTAAAGGTTTTTTATCTGCGCTCATCTGCGGACATTAATTTTCGTTTTTGATAGCTTTTGCGGATATCATACTCAAAATATTTCATTTTAATAATTGAGCAAGAAAGCATAACTATGACAAAAAAATATTTCGGCACGGACGGTATTCGCGGCAAGGTCGGTGAAGGTTTGATGACCGCAGATCAGGTGCTCAAGTTGGGTTGGGCCGTGGGCAGGGTGCTGGCGAGTCAGGGCAGGAAGCTGGTGGTGATTGGCAAAGATACGCGTATTTCAGGTTATATGTTTGAATCGGCGCTGGAGGCGGGGTTGTCTGCGGCCGGGGTCGATGTGCGTTTGTTGGGGCCGATGCCCACGCCGGGGGTGGCTTATCTGACGCGCACACTGCATGCCTCGGCGGGTGTGGTTATCAGTGCTTCGCATAATCCTTTCTATGATAACGGCCTGAAATTTTTCTCTCCTGAGGGCAGCAAACTGGACGACGAACTGGAGTATCAGATCGAAGCCATGTTTGAATCGCCAATGACCACGGCGGATTCGTTCGAACTGGGTAAGGCGCAACGCGTACCCGATGCGCAGGGTCGTTATATCGAGGCGTGTAAGGCGACGATTCCTTTGGCGAGCAGTCTTGCCGGCATGAATATCGTCATTGACTGTGCGCATGGCGCCACCTACAACATTGCGCCACAGGTGCTGGAGGAGCTGGGCGCCAATGTGGTCAGCGAAGGCGCAGAGCCCGATGGCATCAACATTAATGCTGGTCGCGGTTCCACCCACCCGGAACATTTGCAGCATGTGGTGGTGCATCAGGGTGCGGATCTGGGTATTGCCCTGGATGGCGATGGTGATCGTATGCTTATGGTGGATGCGGAAGGCGAGATGGTTGACGGCGATGAGCTGCTGTATATCATCGCCCGCGCCCGGCTGCATGCCGGCGACGATGTTAAGGGCGTGGTCGGCACCCTGATGAGCAACATGGGACTGGAGCTGGCGATCAAGGCCATGGGGCTGGAGTTCGAACGCGCCGATGTAGGTGATCGCTATGTGCTCGAGCGTCTCAAGGAGAAGGGCTGGATGCTGGGCGGTGAGTCATCAGGACACATTATCTGTCTGGATCGGACCACCACGGGTGATGGTATCGTCTCCGCCCTGCAGGTTTTGTCCTACCTGTCTGAATCCGGGCAGACCTTGCGTGAAGCCGGGGCAGGGGTGAAAAAAATGCCGATGCTGATGATCAATGTCGCACTCAATGGCCACAGCCGTCCGCTCGAATCCGATGCGGTGAAACTTGCGGTGCTGCAGGCTGAAACGCAGCTGCAGGGGCAGGGTAGAGTGTTGCTGCGGGCGTCAGGCACCGAGCCGTTGATTCGGGTCATGGTGGAAAGTGAGGACGAAGTGCTGGTTAATACGCTCACGCAGAAAATTGCCGATGCGGTTGCGGCGGCTTGATTTATAAGGCTTTGTTGTTATGATTGCAGGAATGTTTACGGTCCGCCGCTGATTAACGCGCTATCATTATTGATTTATTGGGTGCCGACAGGTATCCTTTGCCACCTTTGAATATAGCGGAGTAAGTAATGCGCCAGCCTATGGTAGCGGGTAACTGGAAAATGAATGGTTCCAGTGACAGCATAAAAGAACTGATTACGGGTATAAAAGCAGGCGTCGGCGACGCCAATGCTGAAGTCGTGGTGTGCCCTCCGTTTGTCTATATTCCCATGGTGGCAGAGGCTGTTGCAGGTACAGCGATTAAACTGGGCGCGCAAAATATGTGTGCTCAGGATGCGGGTGCTTATACCGGCGAAGTCTCCGGCCCTATGCTGAAAGACGTGGGCTGTGAATACGTCATTATCGGTCATTCCGAGCGCCGCGCCATGTACGGCGAAACCGATGAAGTCACCGCCGATAAATACAGCGCCGTATTGAAGAATGGCCTCAAGCCCATCTTCTGTGTTGGCGAAACACTGGAAGAGCGTGAGCAGGGCATCACTGAACAGGTCGTGGCTCGCCAGCTGGATGCTATTTTGAAAACGGCGGGTGCCGCCTCCCTGGCCAATGCTGTGCTGGCTTACGAGCCGGTCTGGGCGATTGGTACCGGTAAAACGGCATCACCCGAGCAGGCTCAGGAAGTGCATGCCTTTATTCGCAGTAAAATCGCGAAAGAAGATGCGGTGATCGCCGAAGGTTTGAGAATTTTATACGGCGGTAGCATGACCCCGGCGAATGCCGCGGAACTGAGATCACAGCCGGATATTGATGGTGGTTTGATCGGCGGCGCATCACTCAAGGCCGATGACTTTTTGGCTATTTGCGTAGCAGGATAAAGGTAATTATAGTGGACGTTATTTTACTGGTTTTACAGGTTTTTCTGGCACTGGGCATCATTGCGCTGGTATTGTTGCAGAAAGGCAAAGGCGCAGGTGAAGGCGCGGCCTTCGGCGGTGGCGGTGCCTCAACGGTTTTTGGTGCCAGTGGTTCCTCCAACTTTCTGAGCAAGTCAACCGCCATTCTGGCCACCTGCTTTTTTATCAATAGCCTGGCTTTGGCCTATCTGGCTGGAAATCGTGATGTTCCCACCAGCGTTATTGATACCATTGAGGTGCCCGCAGAAAGCAGAGTTGATACTGAACGGGAAGCAGACCTGATTGGTGGCGATAATGTACCGCCGGCCGTGGATGAGCCCGTCGAAAGCGATGTGCCACCCGCCGCAGATTAATAGAGAGCTATAAAAAACAGCCGATGTGGTGGAATTGGTAGACACGCACGCTTGAGGGGCGTGTGGCGAAAGCTGTGCCGGTTCGACTCCGGCCATCGGCACCAAATTTGGTAATGGACAGGGCACTCTGCTAGAGTGCCTGACAGGGATGGTTAACAACTATAAAAAATAACGAGCTGGCTGAAAAGCACTGATTTCGTGGAGTTGAAATGCTAGAGAATTATTTGCCGGTACTGGTTTTTCTCGCTATTGGCTTAATGGTCGGTATCGGTCCCATTTTTCTGGGCGGTTATTTGTTGGCACCGCACAAGCCGGATGCCGCCAAGAACTCACCTTTCGAATGCGGCTTCGAAGCGTTTGAAGATTCGCGCATGAAATTCGACGTGCGCTACTATCTGGTTGCCATTCTTTTTATTATTTTTGATCTGGAAATCGCCTTCCTTTTCCCCTGGGCCATTGTGCTGGATGAGATAGGCATGTTCGGCCTGGTCGCCATGGGCATCTTCCTGGGCATACTGGTTATCGGCTTTATCTACGAGTGGAAAAAAGGAGCGCTGGAATGGGAATAGAAGGCAAGCTGGATAAAGGCTTTGTAACCACCTCCGCCGACTCTCTCATTAACTGGGCGCGTACCGGTTCGCTCTGGCCGATGACCTTTGGTCTGGCCTGCTGCGCGGTTGAAATGATGCAGGCGGGTGCTTCGCGTTATGACCTCGACCGCTTCGGCATATTGTTTCGTCCCAGCCCGCGTCAGTCCGACGTCATGATTGTTGCCGGCACCCTGTGCAACAAGATGGCGCCGGCCCTGCGTAAAGTCTACGACCAGATGGCAGAGCCGCGCTGGGTAATCTCCATGGGTTCGTGCGCCAACGGCGGCGGTTATTATCATTATTCCTACTCGGTGGTGCGCGGTTGCGACCGAATTGTTCCTGTCGATATCTATGTTCCCGGTTGTCCGCCGACTGCAGAAGCGCTGCTCTATGGCATCATACAGTTGCAGAACAAGATTCGCCGCACCAATACCATTGCTCGCTAGTTTCCGGGAATCTTGATGCCAACACCTATTCAACAATTATCGGAACGCTTGCAGCAGGCATTCGGCGACATCTTGCAGTCCAGCGTCATCGCCCTGAAAGAGCTGACCATCGAAGTCGCCCCCGGGGATATGCCCGCTGTCGCAAAAACACTGCGTGATGACCCGCAGTTTGCGTTTGAGCAATTGATTGACATTTGTGGTGTGGATTATTCCGAATACGGCGCTACTGAATGGGACACGGATAAACCTTCATCCACCGGTTTCAGCCGTGCCGTTACTGAGTCAACCGGCGCGCGTTTGCGCTTTGGTGACGAGCCGGGCTATGTCAGCCATGAGCGTCCGCGTTTCGCCGCGGTTTATCATCTGCTCTCGATTACCCATAACATCCGATTGCGCCTGCGGGTTTATTGCGAGGATGAACATGCGCCGAGGGTGCCATCGGTGATTACGGTATGGCCGGCGGCTAACTGGTTCGAGCGCGAAGCTTTTGATCTGTTCGGCATTATGTTTGAAGGCCACCCCGACCTGCGCCGCATTCTTACCGACTACGGTTTTGTCGGTCATCCTTTCCGTAAGGATTTCCCGCTGATCGGGCATGTGGAGATGCGTTATGACGAAGTGCAGAAACGCGTCATCTATCAGCCTGTCACTATCGAGCCGCGCGTGCTCGTGCCTCGCGTCATACGTGAAGATACACGCCCTACCGAAACAGAGGCTCCAGTAGCGAGTGCGGAGAACTCTGATGCCTGAGATTCGTAATTACACCCTGAACTTTGGTCCTCAGCATCCGGCGGCACATGGTGTGCTGCGACTGGTGCTGGAGATGGATGGTGAAGTCATACAGCGCGCCGACCCGCACGTTGGTCTGCTGCATCGGGCCACCGAAAAACTGGTGGAGTCAAAGCCCTATAATCAGAGCATCGGTTACATGGATCGGCTCGATTACGTCTCCATGATGTGTAACGAGCACAGCTATGTGCTGGCAATGGAAAAAATGCTGGGCGTGGAATGCCCTGAACGGGCGCAATATATCCGTGTCATGTTCGATGAAATCACCCGCATTCTCAACCACCTGTTATGGATCGGGGCGCACGCGCTGGACGTAGGTGCGATGACCATGTTCCTGTACGCCTTTCGTGAGCGTGAAGATTTGATGGACGCTTACGAGGCGGTTTCCGGTGCGCGACTGCACGCCACCTATTATCGCCCCGGCGGCGTGGCGCGTGATCTGCCCGACACCATGCCGCAGTACCAGACCTCGAAGTGGCACAATAAACGCGAAGTCGGCAAGCTCAACGAAAACCGTCAGGGTTCGTTGCTCGATTTTCTCGAAGACTTCACCGACCGCTTCCCCAAATACGTCGACGAATACGAAACCCTGCTCACCGATAACCGCATCTGGAAACAGCGTACCGTCGATATCGGTATCGTCACGCCCGAACGCGCCCTGGCATTGGGCTTCACCGGCCCCATGCTGCGCGGCTCCGGCATTGCCTGGGATCTGCGCAAGAAGCAGCCTTACGAAGTTTATGACCGCATGGATTTCGACATTCCGGTCGGCACCAACGGCGACTGTTATGACCGTTATCTGGTACGCATTGAAGAGTTCCGCCAGTCCAATCGCATCATCAGACAATGCATTAAATGGCTGCGTGAAAATGAGGGCCCGGTGATGTTGCAGGATCACAAGGTTACCCCGCCCAGCCGCGAAGGCATGAAGGCGGATATGGAATCGCTGATTCATCATTTCAAACTGTTCACCGAAGGCTTCTGCCTGCCTGAAGGCGAGGCGTATGCCGCCGTTGAGCACCCCAAGGGCGAATTCGGCATTTATCTGGTTTCCGACGGTGCGAACAAGCCCTACCGCATGAAGATTCGCGCGCCCGGTTTTGTACATATTTCCGCCCTGGATGAAATGACCCGGGGTCACATGCTGGCCGATGTGGTCGCCATTATTGGCACCCAGGACATCGTGTTTGGTGAGGTGGATCGTTAAGTTTATGAGTGCGACAAAGACACAATTATCCCAGCACGCCTGTGAGCACATTGATGCGCTGCTTGGCAAGTTTCCCCCAGACAGAAAAAAATCTGCTCTACTGGGCGCACTGACTGTGGTGCAGCATGAAAATCAGGGTTTCCTGACAGAAGCGCTGATGAATGCGGTGGCGGACTATCTTGGCCTGGCAAAGATCGAAGTCTATGAAGTCGCCAGTTTTTATTCGATGTACGAGCTGAAACCGGTGGCGCGTCACAACGTGGCGATCTGCACCAACATTTGCTGTATGTTGATGGGGTCACAGACCATCGTCGACCATATAGAGAAAAAACTCGGCATCAAGCTGGGTGAGAGCACCGCCGATAATCGCATTTATCTCAAAGTTGAAGAAGAGTGTCTGGCCGCCTGTGCCGGAGGGCCGATGATGCAGGTGGATCACGTATATCATGAAAATCTCACGCCTGAAAAAGTCGATGAGATTCTGGACGGGCTGGAATAATGGCAAAAATAACGACCCCTCAGGTTTGCTATGCGACGCTACAGTTTGCCGACCAGCCCTGGTCCTATGAAAACTATCTGAAAGTCGGCGGTTACGAAGCCTGGCGCAAAATTTTGGCCGAAAAAATCATCCCCGAAGAGGTCATCAATGAGGTCAAGGCTTCAGGCCTGCGGGGCCGTGGCGGGGCCGGTTTTCCCACCGGCCTGAAATGGAGCTTTATGCCGCGCACCGCGCCAGTGCAGAAATATCTGGTCTGTAATTCGGACGAGAGTGAGCCGGGCACCTGTAAAGACCGGGACATCCTGCGTTTTAATCCGCACGCGCTGGTTGAAGGCATGGCGATTGCCTGTTATGCCATGGGGGCCGATACCGGTTACAACTATATGCGCGGCGAATTTATGGATGAACCGGCGCAGCATTTTCAGCTGGCGCTGGACGAAGCCTATAAAAACGGTCTGCTGGGCGAAAATATTCTGGGCACCGAGGTCACGGTTAATCTCCACGCCTCGCTGGGTGCCGGTGCCTATATCTGCGGTGAAGAAACCGCCCTGTTGAATTCGCTGGAAGGCGAACGCGGACTGCCGCGATTCAAGCCGCCCTTTCCGGCCAACTTCGGCCTGTACGGCAAACCCACCACCATTAACAATACCGAAACGCTGTCTTCCGTGCCGGCCATCATCCGCAATGGCGGTCAGTGGTTTGCCGATCTGGGTATTCCCAATAATGGCGGCGTTAAATTATTTTCAGTATCGGGCCACGTCGGTGCGCCGGGTAATTTTGAAGTGCCCATGGGCACCCCCTTCAAGGATCTGCTGGCGCTGGCCGGTGGCGTGCGCGGCGGGAAAAGACTGAAAGCGGTGATCCCCGGCGGCTCATCCGTGCCGGTGGTGCCGGGCGACATTATGATGGAAGCGAACATGGATTATGATTCGGTCGTGGCCGCCGGCTCCATGCTGGGTTCGGGCGCGGTCATCGTCATGGACGAAAGCACCGATATGGTAAAAATCCTGCAACGCATCTCCCGCTTCTACTATTCGGAATCCTGTGGCCAATGCACCCCCTGCCGCGAAGGCACCGGCTGGCTGTACCGCATGTTGACGCGCATCGTGGAAGGCAAGGGCACGCACGAGGATATCGCCCGACTGGACGACGTCGCCAGCAAAATCGAAGGCCGGACGATCTGCGCCCTGGGCGATGCTGCGGCGATGCCGGTGCGCAGTTTTCTGAAACACTTTAGAGAAGAATTTGAGTACTATGTGGATCATAAGAAAAGCATGGTAAAGGCGGCGTGATGACAGAAGAACTGGTGACAATTACGGTCGACGGTCAGGAGCTGAAAGCGCCGAAAGGGGCGATGCTGATCAATGTCACCGACAGGGAAAATATTCGTGTGCCCCGTTTCTGTTATCACGAGAAACTGTCGGTAGCGGCGAACTGCCGTATGTGCCTGGTGGAAGTGGAGAAGGCACCCAAACCGCTGCCCGCCTGCGCCACGCCGATCATGGAAGGCATGGTGGTGCATACCCGTTCTGCGGCGGCCAAAGCGGCGCAGCGGTCGGTGATGGAATTTCTGCTCATCAATCATCCCCTGGACTGCCCGATCTGTGATCAGGGTGGTGAGTGTGAGTTGCAGGATGGGGCCATGGCTTATGGTCAGGATGTTTCGCAGTATGTTGAGGCCAAGCGCGTTGTTTTTGATAAAAGCATCGGTCCGCTGATTGCCACTGAACTGACCCGCTGCATCCACTGCACCCGCTGTGTGCGTTTCGGTGAGGAGATTGCCGGGGTGCGCGAACTGGGCATGACCAGTCGGGGCGAACATGCCCGCATCGCCACCTTCATGAATTCGGCGGTGACGTCCGAGCTGTCGGGCAACGTGATCGACCTCTGCCCGGTGGGCGCATTAACCGCCAAACCTTCACGCTATTCAGCGCGCGCCTGGGAGATGATCCAGCATGCTTCCATAGCGCCGCACGACTGTGTCGGCTCCAATATTTTTGTGCATACTTTCCGCAATGATGTAGTGCGCGTGGTGCCCCGCGATAACGAAAGTATTAATGAAGTCTGGATTTCAGACCGCGATCGTTTCAGCTACGAGGGCATCGACAGTACAGAGCGCCTGACCACGCCCATGGTTAAACACAACGGTGAGTGGAAAGCGACTGACTGGGATACCGCCATGGGCGTTGCCAGTGACCGCATCAAGGCGCTGCTCGAAGACGAAGCGGCGGGTGCGGATAAAATCGCCGCGCTGGTCTCGCCCGGCTCCACACTGGAAGAGCTCTATCTGGCGCAGAAATTGATGCGCTCCATGGGCAGCGGCAATATCGATCATCGTCTGCGCCAGAGCGATTTCAGTGATCAGGACGTTGCCCCGGTAATGCCCTGGCTGGGACAGAATATCGAAGAGCTGGAGGCGCTGAATGCGGCGCTGCTGATCGGGTCCAATGTGCGCAAAGAGCAGCCCATGATCGGGCACCGCCTGAGAAAGGCCGTGGTTAACCACGGCGCGCAAATCAGCTTTATCAATCCACGTGCTTACGAAATTAATTTTCCGGTGGCCAATAGTATTGCAGTGGCGCAGCAGCATCTGGCCGGCGAACTGGCGCTGGTTGCCGCCGCAGCCTACAAAGCCTCCAAACATACCATGGCACCGCATCTGAAGAAAACACTGACCGGCCTGAAACCCGGTGAGGCGCATAAGGCCATCGTGGCACAGTTGAAAGCCGCCGAAAAAAGTACGGTGCTGCTGGGCAACCTGGCCGCCATGCACCCCAACTATTCGGCGCTACGGGCACTGGCCGAGGCCATCGCCACGGAAACCGACAGCGTGCTGGGCTATTTGAGCGAAGGCGCCAACAGTGCCGGCGCGTGGTTAGCGGGTGCAGTGCCGCATCGCGGCGTGGCCGGTGCTGCGGCGGCTCCTAATGCGCCAGTGGAGGAGGGTGAGAGTGATGCGGCGCAAGCGGCGGGCGTCGTTACCGGCTACCATGCCGGCGAACTAAAGAACCGGTCGCCCTCAGCGGTGATTCTGCTCAATGTGGAGCCTGATCTGGATAGCGTGCATGCAATCAGCCCCGCCCTGGAGCAGGCCGACATGGTGGTGGCGATCAGTGCTTATGATTCGCCGGCGCTGCGTGAATGCGCCAACGTGTTACTGCCGGCGGGCAGCTTTACTGAAACCTCCGGCACCTTTGTCAATGTCGAAGGTTTCTGGCAGAGCTTCAAGGGTATCCGTCAGCCGCCGGGCGAGGCGCGCCCGGCGTGGAAGATTCTGCGGGTGCTGGCGAACCTGCTGGAACAGAACGGTTTTGATTATATGTCTTCGCAGGAGGTGCGCGATGAGCTGCGCGCGGCATGTGAAAACATCGAGCTGAGCAATACCGCCTCCGGCGCGGTGGAAGTGCAAATCGAGGCGGCGGCCGATGCCTTGATGCGCGCCGGTGATGTGCCCATGTATGCGGGCGATGCGTTGCTGCGTCGTGCCACCTCGCTGCAGAAAGCCAGTGATGCGCAGTCATTGTGTGTGAGATTAAATGCCAAAGAAGCGGCGCGTCTGGACGTGGCGGATTGTGAAACTGTTGCAGTGTCGCAGGGCGAGCTCAGTGCGCGCATGGATCTGGTGATCGACGACAGCATTCCCGAGGGTTCGGCCTGGATTCCGCTGGCGCTGAAGGGCAGCGAATTGCCGGGCGATGCGTTTGCGGCGATCAGGGTGGAAAAGGCTGAATCATGATTGAATTTATCCCCGACTGGCTGATTGCGTTCTGGAACTGGTTCCCGGTGGATGTGCAGACCATGGCCATTATTCTGGGCAAGATCATTCTGATTTTGCTGCCGCTGATGCTGGCGGTGGCTTATGTCACTTACGCCGAACGCAAGATCATCGGCTACATGCAGGTGCGCATCGGCCCCAATCGGGTCGGCCCGCGCGGCTGGTTGCAGCCCATTGCCGATGCCCTCAAGTTGATGATGAAAGAGGTCATTCTGCCCACCCAGGCCAACAAGTTTCTGTTTCTGACCGCACCGGTGCTCTCGATTGCGCCCGCGCTGGCGGCATGGGCAGTGATTCCCTTCGACCGGGGCATGGCATTAACCGAGGTTGATGCCGGGCTACTGTACGTGCTGGCCCTGACCTCGGTCGGTGTCTACGGGGTGATAATTGCGGGCTGGGCCTCCAATTCCAAATACGCCATTCTCAGCGCCCTGCGTGCAGGCGCGCAAATCGTGGCCTATGAAATCGCCATGGGTTTTGCGCTGGTGGGGGTGCTGATGGCCAGTGGCAGTCTGAACCTGAGCGCGATTGTTGAAAGCCAGGCGGGGGGCATGGGCAGCTGGTTTATCTGGCCCCTGCTGCCGCTGTTTTTCGTTTACTTTATTTCGGGCGTGGCTGAAACCAACCGTGCACCTTTCGATGTCGCCGAAGGCGAGTCCGAAATTGTGGCCGGTTTTCATGTGGAATATTCGGGCATGGCGTTCGCCATCTTCTTCCTCGCGGAATACGCCAACATTATCCTGATTTCCGCGCTGACCTCATTGCTGTTTTTGGGCGGCTGGTTATCACCGTTTGAAAATGTCGCCTTTGCCCAGGGTAGCTGGCTCGCGGAAACCAGCATGTTCTGGTTCTTCGGCAAGACCGCGTTCTTTATCTTCTGCTTCCTCTGGTTTCGCGCCACCTTCCCGCGTTACCGCTATGACCAGATCATGCGCCTGGGCTGGAAAGTGTTTATTCCCATCACCATCGTCTGGATATTTGTTGAAGCGGTGATGTCAGTCATGCAGTGGGGTCCGTGGGCAGTCTAATGATGAAAGCGATCGCACATTTTATTAAAAGTTTCACGCTCTGGGATCTGCTCAAGGGCCTGTCGGTGACCGGGCGTTACCTATTTTCGCGCAAGATCACTGTGCAGTATCCGGAAGAGAAAACCCCCATGTCGCCGCGCTTTCGCGGGCTGCATGCACAGCGCCGTTACGCCAATGGCGAAGAGCGCTGCATTGCCTGCAAGCTGTGCGAAGCGGTCTGCCCGGCGCTGGCGATTACCATTGATGTGGCGGAACGTGAAGACGGCACACGCCGAACCACCCGCTACGATATCGATTTGTTCAAATGTATTTATTGCGGTTTCTGCGAAGAGGCCTGTCCGGTGGATGCGATTGTGGAGACCCATATCTTCGAGTATCACTTTGAAGAAAGGGGCACTCAGATCATGACCAAGGAGATGCTGCTGGAAATCGGCGACAAAAACGAACCCGAAATTGCGGCGGCCAGGCAGGCAGACGCCAAATACCGTTAACGGAACTGAGTAAACAGGCATAAACATACTATGAGCTTTATTGATTTTATTTTTTATATCTTCGCCGCCATGCTGATCGTGGCTGCACTGGGGGTGATTACCGCGCGTAACCCGGTGCACTCGGCGTTGCTGCTGGTGCTGGCGTTCTTCGCCAGTTCGGCACTGTGGATTTTGCTCGAAGCCGAATTTCTGGCCATCGTACTGGTGCTGGTTTACGTCGGCGCGGTGATGGTGCTGTTCCTGTTTGTGGTGATGATGCTGGATATCAATGTCGAGCAGATGCGCAGTGGTTTTGTGCGTTACCTGCCGATAGGCGCGCTGGTGGCACTGGTGCTGGCGGCGCAGATGATCTGGATAGTGGGTGCGGTAGGCCCCGACATTCTGGGTGATGAATCCCTGCGCCAGTCAGTGCGCCACGGTGCCGACTACAGCAACACCAAAGAGCTGGGCCGTCTCCTGTATACCGACTATGTGCTGCCTTTTGAAATAGCGGCGGTGATTCTGCTGGTGGCGATTGTGGCGGCGATATCGCTGACCCTGCGCCGTCGGCCATTTACCAAATATCAGACCCCGGCTAACCAGGTGAAAGTGAAACGCAACGACCGCCTGAAGATTATGAAAATGGATGCCGAGGCGAAGGAGTAATCATGCTTAGCGTATCCCTCTCAAGTTACCTGACGCTGGCGGCCATTCTGTTTGCGATCAGCATCGCCGGCATTTTCCTGAATCGAAAAAATGTCATCGTATTATTGATGTGCGTGGAGCTGATGCTGCTGGCGGCTAATATCAACTTCATTGCCTTCTCGCATTATTTGAATGACCCGGCCGGGCAGATATTTGTCTTCTTTATATTAACCGTGGCCGCCGCTGAAGCCGCCATTGGCCTGGCGATACTGGTGGTGCTGTTCCGTAATCGTCGCAGCATCAATGTCGATCAACTCAATGAGATGAAGGGGTAGCATGGAATCGATCTATCTAGCTATACCGCTGGCCTCTCTCGCCGGGGCCATCATCGCCGGATTTTTTGGCGGTTATCTCGGCCGCAAGGGTGCGCACCGCGCCACCATTCTCGGCGTCGGCACCTCTTTTGTGCTGGCCCTGCTGGCGCTGAACCACCACGTCTTTAACGGCGCCGAGGCCTATAACGCCACCGTCTATACCTGGATGATTTCGGAAGGGCTGCGCTTTGAAATAGGATTTTTGATCGACAAGCTGACTGTGGTGATGATGGCCGTAGTGACCGGGGTTTCGCTGGCGGTGCATGTCTACACCATCGGTTACATGGCGGATGACAAGCACAACTGGCCGAAAACTTCGCTGGCCGGTACTAACTCCTACCAGCGCTTCTTCAGTTATATTTCGCTGTTTACCTTCTCCATGCTGATGCTGGTGATGGCGAATAACTTCCTGCAGCTGTTCTTCGGCTGGGAAGCGGTGGGACTGGTCTCCTACCTGCTGATCGGTTTCTGGTCGGTTCGCCCCACCGCAGTCTATGCCAACATGAAAGCCTTCCTGGTCAATCGGGTCGGCGACTTCGGGTTTATTCTGGGCATCGCGGCGGTGGTGATGTACACCGGCTCGCTGGATTATTACGAGGTCTTCGGCCAGGTCGATAGTCTGGCAACACAGACCATGAGCGTCTTCCCGGGTGTTGACTGGAACGTGATATCAGTGATCTGTATTCTGCTGTTCGTCGGCGCCATGGGTAAATCGGCGCAGGTGCCGTTGCATGTCTGGCTGCCCGATTCGATGGAAGGCCCGACCCCGATTTCGGCGCTGATCCACGCCGCCACCATGGTCACCGCCGGCATTTTCATGGTGTCGCGGATGTCGCCGCTGTTTGAATATTCCGATGCGGCCCTGAGTTTCATCATGGTGATCGGCGCCATTACCGCCTTCTCCATGGGGCTGATTGGCGTGGTGCAAAACGACATCAAGCGCGTGGTTGCCTATTCAACGCTGTCGCAGCTGGGTTACATGACCGTAGCGCTGGGTGCCTCGGCCTATTCGGTGGCCATCTTCCACCTGATGACGCACGCGTTTTTCAAGGCGCTGCTGTTCCTCGCGGCGGGTTCGGTGATCATCTCCATGCACCATGAACAGGACATGCGCAAAATGGGCGGCCTGAAAAAATACCTGCCCATCACCTACTGGACCTCGCTGATAGGCTCGCTGGCGCTGATCGGTTTCCCCGGCAGTTCCGGCTTCTTCTCCAAAGATTCGATTATCGAAGTGGTGCATTACTCCACGCTTCCCGGCAGTGGTATCGCCTATGCGGCAGTGCTGGGCGGGGTGTTTATTACCGCCTTCTATACCTTCCGCATGTTCTTCCTGGTGTTTCACGGCAAGGAGCGCATGGATGAGCATACCCGCGAACACCTTCATGAACCGCCGCGAGTGGTCACCTGGCCGCTGATTGCACTGGCCATCCCTTCGGTCATCATCGGGGCGATGACCATCAAGAGCATGGTCTTCGGCGGTTATTTTGCGGATGCCATATTCGTCAGTGAAGCGCACAATGCGCTGGCTAAATTCAGCGAAGGCTTCCACGGTGTCTGGGGCTTTGTCGAGCACGGCTTCAAGGGGCCGGCGCTGTATCTAGCCGCACTCGGCGTATTTACGGCATGGTGGATGTATATCAAGCAGCCGGGCAGCGCGGGCTTCTTTGTGCAGAAATTTTCATGGCTGCACAAGCTGCTGGAAAATAAATATTACATCGATGATTTTAATGACTGGGCCTTCGGCGCGGGCAGCCGTGGACTGGGCAAGCGTTTCTGGATGCTGGGTGATGTCGCGGTTATCGATGGCTTCTTCGTCAACGGCTCAGCCAGAGCGGTGGCCTGGTTCTCCGGCGTGGCCAGAAAAGTGCAGACCGGTCTGCTCTATCATTACGCCTTCGCCATGATTATCGGCGTGCTGGCACTGATGACGCTGTTTGTAATCTTTTAATTCATAATATTTTAATTGGTAATACTTTAATAATAATCAGTAATTTTCGTTATTTGAACTTAACCGTCTTAACTTTTTGGATTTATAGACGGTCACTGGAAAGGGTTTTATATGTTTGCCGACTGGCCATTGCTTAGCCTCACAGTTTGGATACCTATCTTAGGGGGTATCGCCATATTGCTGTCCGGCGATAAGGGAAGCGCCACCGGCGTCCGCCGCCTGGCCGTGGTGGTCGCGGTGGTGACCTTCATCCTGAGTCTGGGCCTGTACACCGGCTTTGACATGAACACCGCTGAGATGCAGTTCGTGGAAGGCCCTTATGAATGGATCGGAGCCTTTGATATTTACTATCACCTGGGCGTGGACGGCATCTCCATGCCGCTGATTATCCTGACCACCTTTACCATGATCCTGACCCTGATCGCGGCCTGGAAAGTGATCCAGAAAAAGCCCGCGCAGTATCTGGCCGCTTTTCTGATCATGGAAGGTCTGATGATCGGCGTCTTTGCGGCGCTCGATTCGATCCTGTTCTACGTCTTCTGGGAAGGCATGCTGGTGCCGATGTTTATTATTATCGGGGTCTGGGGTGGCGAGCGCCGGGTTTACGCCACTATCAAGTTTTTCATTTATACCTTTATCGGCTCAGTATTTATGCTGATCGCGCTGATTTATATGTATTACCAGAACGGCAGTTTCGCCATTCTGGACATGCACGCCATGAAGCTGAGCATGGATGAGCAGCTGCTGATCTTCATCGCCTTTCTCATGGCTTTCGCGGTGAAGGTGCCGATGTGGCCGGTGCACACCTGGCTGCCGGATGCACACGTCGAAGCGCCCACCGGCGGCTCGGTGATCCTGGCGGCGATCATGCTGAAAATCGGCGGCTACGGTTTTCTGCGCTTCAGCCTGCCGATCACCCCGGATGCCAGCGATGCGCTGGACTGGTTGATCATTACCATGTCGCTGGTGGCCATTGTCTACATCGGCTTTGTGGCGCTGGTGCAGAAGGACATGAAGAAGCTGGTGGCGTATTCGTCCATCGCCCACATGGGTTTTGTCACCCTGGGCCTGTTCGTGGTGTTCCAGATCTGGGAGAATCCGGCCAACAGCAGCGGCAGTGGCGCAGTACTGGCCGTTGAAGGCGCCATCGTGCAAATGATTTCGCACGGCTTTATTTCCGGCGCCATGTTTCTCATGATCGGCGTGCTCTACGACCGCATGCACACCCGCAATATTCAGGATTACGGCGGCGTAGTGCATACCATGCCGATCTTCGCTGGCTTTGCGGTGTTCTTTTCCATGGCCAATGCCGGTCTGCCAGGCACCTCGGGATTTGTCGGTGAGTTCATGGTGATTATCGCCAGCTTTCACGCCAACTTCTGGTACGCCTTCCTCGCCGCCACCACGCTGATTCTAGGCGCGGCCTACACCCTGTGGATGGTCAAGCGGGTGTTTTACGGTGAAGTGGCTAACGACAATGTGCGCGCCCTGAAAGACCTGAATCAGCGCGAGCTGCTGATCATGTCAACGCTGGCGGTCGTGGTGCTGGCGATGGGGCTGTATCCGGCGCCGGTGGTCGAAGTGATGCACGCCACGATTGAAAACCTGTTACAGCATGTAGCTGTATCAAAATTATAAATAAGCGGTTTAATTACCTGAACAAGGCTATTCAATGACACTTGAAGCACTCAATTACTTAATCGCCTGGCCGGAAATATTCCTGCTCAGCATGGCCTGCATCGTGCTTGTGGTTGACGCCTTTATCAGCGAGGCCAAGCGTGATTTCAGCTACCTGCTGGCGCAGCTGGCGCTGCTCGGCAGCTTTGCTTTATTGCTGATGCAGTCGTGGGATGGCCGTGAGCTGGCTTTCAACAACATGTTTGTGCAGGACGCCCTGTCCACCGTGCTGAAGCTGGGTATCCTGGCGCTGTCTGCCGTGGCTTTTGTCTACTCCAGAGATTATTTGAAGGACCGCAATATTTTCAAAGGCGAATACTACGTGCTGGGCCTGTTCGCCGTGCTCGGCATGATGCTGATGGTCTCGGCCAACAATCTGTTGATGATCTATCTGGGGCTGGAGCTGCTGTCGCTGTGCCTGTACGCCATGGTGGCGTTCAACCGCGATAACAGCAATGCCTCCGAAGCGGCCGTGAAGTATTTCGTGCTCGGGGCGATTGCCTCCGGCATGCTGCTTTATGGCATGTCAATTCTGTATGGCCTGTCCGGCAGTCTGGTGCTCTCCGACATTGCCATTGCGATCAATCAGGCCGGTGATTCGCGCATCGGCATGGTCTTCGCGCTGGTCTTTATCCTGGTGGCGCTGGCGTTCAAGCTGGGCGCGGTGCCGTTCCACATGTGGGTGCCGGACGTCTATCACGGCGCGCCTACCGCCGTCACTGCCTTCATCGGCACCGCGCCCAAGCTGGCCGGTTTCGCCCTGATCATGCGCCTGCTGGTGGAAACCATGGGCGAGTTGCAGACCGACTGGCAGCAGATGCTGATCATTCTGTCGGTACTGTCGATGGCGACCGGTAACGTCATCGCCATCGCCCAGAGCAACCTCAAACGCATGCTCGCCTATTCGACCATTTCCCACGTCGGCTTTATCCTTCTGGGCATACTGGCCGGCACTACCGAGTCGTATGCCGCAGCCATGTTCTACACCCTCTCTTATGCGCTGATGTCGCTGGGTGCATTCGGCATTATCATGCTGCTGGCGCGCCAGGGCTTTGAGGCCGAAGAGATCGATGACTTCCGTGGCCTGAACCAGCGTAGCCCCTGGTTTGCTTTCCTGATGCTGGTATTGATGCTGTCGATGGCCGGGATACCGCCCACGGTGGGCTTCTGGGCGAAGCTGGCGGTGCTAAACATGGTGGTGCAGATCGACATGCTATGGCTGGCGCTGGTGGCGGTCTTCTTCTCCATCATCGGGGTGTTCTACTATTTGCGCGTGATCAAGGTCATGTACTTTGATGAGGCGGTTGACGACCAGCCGCTGAGCTGCGGTCGTGATATGCAGGTCACATTAAGCGCCAATGCGCTGCTGGTGCTGGCTCTGGGGATTTACCCGGCGGGATTAATGGCGCTATGTTTATCGGTGTTTATTTAAAGTTACAGGTTAAATGTCGGTATTCGGTGATACAGGCTTGCAATCGCCATCTTAAGTGAGTATTATTTGCGCCGTTCGTTGTTGCGGGGTGGAGCAGTCTGGCAGCTCGTCGGGCTCATAACCCGAAGGTCGTAGGTTCAAATCCTGCCCCCGCTACCAGTTTTTGGTGCACGATTATTAGTACGGAGGAGCATGAGTCAATAAGCATCTCATGCTTTATATCGTTACCAGAGAATTTTGGAAAAAGCTCCGTTTACGGGGCTTTTTTATTGGCGATATAAAAGTTATATCGTAATTAAAAATGTCGCTGTAGCGACTGGAAAGATACCCATGCGCCATAGTCTGATAAAATTGTGGGAATTGTTTGAACCCGTAGTCACAGGCATGGGCTATGAGTTGGTTGAAATTGAATACCACCCCAATTCAAAATATGGCATGCTGCGCCTGTATATCGACCGGGATGCAGGCATTCTGGTTGAGGACTGCTCAGCGGTGAGCCAGCAAATCAGTGCGGTGCTGGATGTTGAAGATCCCATTTCCGGGCAATACAGTCTGGAGGTATCGTCACCGGGCATGGACAGGCCCTTGCGACGTCTACAGGATTTTCAGCGTTTTATCGGTGAAGAGGTCAAGGTTAAAACCGGTATGGCGTTTGAAGGTCAGCGTAATTTTAAAGGCCGTTTAACCGGCGTTGAAGATGATGACATCATCATCGAATGTGATAACAAAGAGGTACGTCTGCCCGTTGCGACGATTGACAAGGCCAGACTGGTACCCGATTTTGATAAGAAATAGTGAGGTTTACAAAGCATGAACAAGGATATTCTCTACGTCGCTGACGCGGTGTCGAACGAAAAAGGCATCGACAAAGAGATCATTTTCCAGGCCATTGAAGCGGCTCTGGCTTCGGCTACGCGCAAGAAAAGTGGCAAGGAGATTGAAGTTCGTGTGGATATCGATCGTGAAACCGGTGACTACGATACTTTCAGACGCTGGCTGGTAATCAGTTCAGATGAGCCTATGGAGAATCCGCTGGCAGAAATCACCATTGAAGCCGCACAGATCGATGAGCCTGAGATTCAGATTGGTGACTATGTGGAAGAGCAGATCGAGTCGGTCGAATTTGGTCGCATTGCCGCACAAACCGCCAAACAGGTTATTGTGCAGAAAGTCCGTGAAGCCGAGCGCTCTCGGGTAGTCGAAGCCTATAAGGATCGTGAAGGCGAGATGGTGATGGGCACAGTCAAGCGTGTTGAGCGCGGCAACGTCTATCTTGATCTGGGTGACAATGTCGAAGCCTTTATCCCCCGGGAAGATATGATTCCGCGTGAGGCCGTTCGCCCGGGTGATCGATTACGCGGTTACCTGCGTGAAGTGCGTGCTGAAGCTCGTGGCCCGCAGTTGTTCGTCAGTCGTACCGCACCGGAATTTCTGGTCGAGTTGTTTAAGCTTGAAGTGCCGGAAGTGGATCAGAATTTAATTGAGATTATCTGCGGTGCCCGTGACCCCGGTTCGCGTGCAAAAGTCGCCGTTAATTCCCTCGACCCGAGACTCGACCCTATCGGTGCCTGTGTCGGCATGCGCGGGTCACGGGTACAGTCGGTCTCCAATGAACTGGCCGGCGAGCGGGTAGATATTATCCTGTGGGATGAAAATCCAGCGCAGTTTGTGATCAATGCTATGTCACCGGCGGAAGTGGTCTCCATTGTTGTCGATGAAGATTCGCACAGTATGAATATTGCGGTTGAAGAAGATAAGCTGGCGATGGCGATCGGCCGTGGCGGTCAGAATATTCGGCTCGCCAGTGAATTGACCGGCTGGGAACTCAACGTCATGACCGAGAAAGATGCAGAAGACATAAGCGAAGAAGAAAGCTCCAAGTATCTACAGGTGTTTGTTGAGCAGCTGGATGTGGATGCTGAACTTGCAGAAATCCTGGTTGCCGAAGGCTTTACTACTATTGAAGAGGTCGCTTATGTGCCCGAAGATGAGCTGTTGGCAATCGAAGAGTTTGACGAAGAGATTGTTAATGAATTGCGCAATCGTGCACGTGACTATCTGCTGACCCAGGCGATCATGACTGAAGAGGTTCTGGAAGAGCACAAGCCTGCGGAAGACCTGCTCAACATGGAAGGCATGGATCCGGTCATGGCTAATCGTCTGGCGGCAATTGGTGTATGTACAATGGAAGATTTAGCAGAACTTTCCGTTGATGAATTAATGGTAATTGATGAGATGGACGAAGAATGTGCATCATCATTGATTATGACAGCTCGCGCTCCATGGTTTGAAGCCGAGGAAAAATAGGTACTGAGGCATTTATGGCAGAAGTAACAGTTAAACAACTTGCAGGCGTAGTCGGAACTTCGGTTGAACGACTCCTTGATCAGATTAAAGAAGCGGGCCTTAAGGCCAGCGGCGCGGATGCCGTAATTTCTGATCAGGACAAGCTTCAGCTGCTCGATTATTTGCGTGGACAGCACGGTAAAACGGCGGCAGGTGGAGAAGACAGGCCCAAAAAGATTACGCTTAAGCGTAAATCTGTCTCCGAGCTCAAGACAGGCAGCGGACCGGGTCGCGGCAGAACTGTGGCTATCGAAGTTAGAAAAAAACGCACCATTGCAAAACCGGGTGATGTTGAAGAAGTTGTCAAAGCCCCCGAAGCCGGCGTTAAACCAAAAGAGCTGGAGGACCTGGAAAAACTGCGTGCGGATCAGGCCCAGCGAGAATTAGAGCGTGATCAGGAACAGGAAAGAATTCGTGCTCGTGCAGAGTTGCGCAAACAGGAAAGTGAGAAAGAGGCAGCCAGAATTGCTGAAGCCAAAGCTCCGACAGCAGTTGATGCCGAAGCCGAGCCGGAAGCGCCTGCCAAAGCGGTCAAAGCCGAGAGCGAAAAGCCGAGAGCGAAAAAAGCCGCCGGCGAGATGGCAACGCCTGATGTCGTTCAGGCTGAAGATGCCAGACGCGATAAAGGTGGCAAAAAGCCAGCCAGGCATGAAAAAACCCTACATGGTCGTACTGAACTTCATGTCTCCACAGATAAAAGTGGCAAGCGTAAGAAGAAAAAAGGCAAATATCAATCACGCAGAGTTGTTGCGGAAACACGTCATGGTTTTGCAATGCCGGTTGAGCCGGTGCAGCGCGAGGTTAATATCCCTGAAACCATTACCGTGGATGAGTTAGCCAGGCGTATGTCGATGAAGGCCGGTGATCTGATCAAGGCACTTATGAGAATGGGTGTGATGGCGACGATTAATCAGGTCATTGATCAGGATACCGCTGCACTGGTGGTTGAAGAGCTGGGTCACAAAGTCGTGACCATCAATGAAGATGACCGCGAAAGAGAGTTGCTTGCCAGAGATACAACTCAGTTCGAGGAATACGCCAGAGCACCGGTGGTTACCATTATGGGGCACGTTGATCACGGTAAAACATCTTTACTTGATTACATTCGTACCTCGAAAATCGCGACTGGCGAAGCCGGTGGCATTACTCAACATATCGGCGCTTATCATGTAGAAACCGACAAGGGCATGATTACATTCCTTGATACCCCAGGACACGCCGCTTTTACCAGCATGCGTGAACGCGGCGCCAATGCCACCGATGTTGTGATTCTGGTTGTGGCTGCCGATGACGGTGTCATGCCCCAGACCGTTGAAGCCATACAGCACGCCAAGGCGGCGAATGTGCCGATCATCGTCGCGGTTAACAAAGTCGATAAGGAAGATTCCGACCCTGAACGAGTGAAGAACGAATTAGGCAATTATTCCGTGATCTCCGAAGAGTGGGGTGGCGAGAATGTATTTGTGAATGTCTCGGCCAAAACCGGGCAGGGCATCGATGACTTGCTGGATGCTATTTTGCTGCAAGCCGAACTAATGGAATTGAAAGCGCATTCTGAAGGTCCGGCCAGAGGTGTTGTGCTTGAAGCCAGCCTGGATAAGGGGCGTGGTGTTACCACCACTGTACTGGTGCAACAGGGTACGCTGAAAAAAGGCGATATCATACTCGCGGGTGAAGAGTTTGGTCGCGTTCGAGCGATGTTTGACGAATTCGGTAAGGAGGTTGAGCAGGCCCTGCCTTCAATCCCTGTGGCTGTCATCGGGCTGTCGAAAACCCCGAGTGCAGGTGATGAAGTGCTAGTGGTCGAAGATGAGCGCACAGCACGAGAAGTCACCGATAAGCGTCGCCAGAAAGCGCGCGACTTACGGCTTGCCGGTCAGCAGCAGACCAAGCTCGATTCTATTTTCGATCAGATGAAAGCAGGTGAAGTCACCAAGCTTAATATTCTGCTCAAGGCCGATGTGCAGGGCACGCTTGAAGCCATCAGAGAGGCGCTGCTCAAGCTCACCGCTGATAACGAGGAGATCGATGTCGCCATTGTCGGTTCCGGCGTTGGCGGTATTAATGAAACAGACATAAGTCTGGCGGCGGCTTCCAATGCCATTGTTCTCGGCTTTAACGTTCGCGCTGATGCTTCGGCACGTACTTCAGCCGCTGAGCGCGGCGTCGACATTAATTACTATAGCGTGATTTACGAGCTAATTGATGATGTGAAAAAGGCGCTGGTCGGTCTGTTAAAACCGGAATTCCGTGAGCAGATTATTGGTCTTGCCAAAGTGCTGGAAGTTTTCCGCTCGCAGCAACTGGGGCAGGTGGCCGGTTCTCTGGTGACAGAGGGCACCATCAAACGCTCACGACCTATTCGCGTACTGCGTGACAACGTGGTTATTTTTGAAGGCGAGCTCGAATCATTACGCCGATATAAAGATGATGTGGAAGAGGTCAAGAGCGGTACCGAGTGCGGCATTGCGGTGAAAAACTACAACGATGTCAGACCGGGTGATCAGATTGAGGTATTTGAGCGTGTCGAGGTCGAGCGTACGCTCTAAATCAGACTGAAATGCCAAGAGAATTTTCCCGTAGCCAGCGCATGGCTGAACAGATACGTCGAGATCTGGCCGAAATTGTGCGTGATGAACTCAAAGATCCGCGCATGGGCCTGCTCTCCTTCTCCGCTGTAAAACTGAGTCGTGATCTGGGCCATGCTGTGATTTATTGCTCGGTGATGGAGGAAGACAAGCAGGCTGAAACCATGGCCACGTTGAATCGGGCTTCCGGATTTCTGCGCAGTCAACTGGCCTCCAGAATGCGTTCGCGTACCGTACCTACCCTGAGATTTATCAATGATGAAAGCATGGCCAGAGGCGCGGCGATGGAGCATCTGATTCGCACAGCCATTGACGAAGACGAGTCAAAATCGGTTGGCGAGCAGGATGAGCGTGATGATAATGATAATTAACAGGGCTCGATAAGTATGTCCAGACGTCAACGTCAACGTAAAGGTCGTTCAGTCAACGGAGTGCTGTTGCTGGATAAGCCCTCCGGCATCAGTTCCAACAAAGCGCTGCAGCAGGTGAAGACTTTATACCGCGCCGCCAAGGCCGGGCACACCGGGAGCCTGGACCCTCTGGCTACCGGTATGCTGCCGATCTGTTTTGGCGAGGCGACAAAAATATCCGCATTCCTGCTGGATGCTGACAAGCGTTACCGATTTACCTTTCAGCTGGGTGTGACCACCACCACCGGCGATGCCGAGGGTGAGGTGCTGCAACGTCGTGACTGCTCGGCTGTCACGCAGGCTGATGTAGAGAAGGTCATTCCAGAGTTTAAGGGCGAAATTGATCAGATTCCGCCCATGTATTCGGCCCTGAAGCATAATGGCGAACGCCTGTACAAACTCGCCCGCGAAGGTATTGAGGTTGAGCGCAAGCCGCGTACTATTAGCATTTACGAAATAATCCTGCATTCGTTTGAAGGCGATCTGGTCGACCTGGAAGTGCATTGCTCGAAAGGCACCTATGTGCGTACCCTGGCCGAAGATATTGGCGAAATGCTGGGTTGTGGTGCGCATGTCACCCGACTCAGGCGCTTGAGTGTGGGGCCGTATAAGGGCGAAATGTTCACCATGGAAAGCTTGCAGGCGCTGGCCGAGCAGGGCGTCGATGCGCTGGATCAGATTTTATTACCAATTGAAAGTGGTGTGGCAGACTGGCCTAATGTGTGTCTGGGTGCTGACGCGGCTTTTTATATGGGGCAGGGGCAGCCAATTCAGGTGCCCAATGCGCCAACCGAAGGCTGGGTAAGGATTTATGATCAGCAGAAATTTATTGGTGTCGGAGAGGTCCAGGATGATGGTCTGGTCGCACCACGAAGAATGATTCAGGCCTAGGAGGCTGTCGGGTTTAGGGGGATTGAAGCGAGGGTGTGGAAGAGTGAGCATACTTTTTTCGATTTTGAAGTGCATAGTTATTCTACGCAACGAAAAATCGGGAAAGTATGGGCCGCTCTCCCGCCTCAGCAGCCAATTCATCCTAAACCCGACAGCCTTCTGAACCTGATGCCGGGAAAATCATCGATTAACGATGCTTTTGTGTTGCGTTAATAAGTGATAAAATCCATCTTTTTAGCACCTACAAATACAGATTTTTGGAGAAGAAATGTCATTATCAACAGTGGAAAAAGCTGAAGTTGTTGGAAAGTACCAGCAAAAACAGGGCGATACAGGTTCGCCTGAAGTTCAGGTTGCATTATTAACAACCCGGATCGTTCAACTGACCGAGCACTTTAAAGAACATATTCACGATCATCATTCACGTCGTGGTTTATTGCAGATGGTTAATCAGCGTCGTAAATTGCTGGATTACCTCAAGCGCAAGAACCAGCAGCGTTACAAAGATCTGATCGCCAGCCTGGGCTTACGTCGATAACTAAGTGACAATCGCTGGAACTCGCGGCAGTAGCGGCGGGGCTAATCGATCAAACCTTAACCACAAGCATTGGGAAAGAATATAGTGATACCAACACCTATCAAAAAAGAATTTAAATACGGCGAGCACACAGTCACACTGGAAACAGGTGAAGTTGCACGCCAAGCTTCATCCGCCGTGATGGTGCGTATTGCCGACACATTGGTATTTGTAACCGCCGTGGTTATGAAAGACGCTGATCCTTCCAAAGATTTTTTCCCGATGACCGTCAACTATCAGGAACGGACCTATGCCGCCGGTAAGATTCCCGGTGGTTTCTTCCGGCGCGAAGGTCGCCCTTCAGAGGCTGAGACGCTGACCTGTCGCCTGATCGACCGTCCTATTCGTCCGTTATTCCCTAAAGGTTTTACCAACGATACTCAGATTGTCGCTACGGTGATGTCGGTGTGCGATGAAGCTGATCCGGAAATTGCTGCCATCATCGGCGCATCCGCCGCGATGTCACTGTCCGGCGCACCGTTTGCAGGTCCGCTGGGCGCTGCCCGAATCGGTTACAAAGACGGCGAATATATCCTGAATCCGTCCAAAGCGATGATGGAAAGCTCCGATCTTGATCTGGTGGTTGCAGGTACCGATGAAGCTGTGCTGATGGTTGAATCTGAAGCCAATATGCTCTCAGAAGAGATTATGCTGGGTGCGGTCATGTACGGTCATGAACAGATGCAGGTCGTGGTCAATGCCATCAAGGAATTGAAGACTGAAGTCGGCGTGACTAACTGGGAATGGACACCGATGGCCGTTGACGAGTCTCTGGTGGCTAAGGTTGCGGAAATCTCAACCGCCGCTATAACCGATGCCTATGCCATTGCAGACAAGTTGCAGCGTCAGGATGCAGTTAAAGCAGCCCGTAAAGCGGCCGTTGAAGCACTCTCTGATGAAACGAACGGCTGGAGCGCTGCGGATATTTCTGATGCCTTCGGCAAGCTCGAAAAGAAAATTGTGCGCGGTCGTATCATTTCGGGTGAAAAGCGTATCGATGGTCGTGCTACCAGTGATGTTCGCCAGATTACCGTTCGCACCGGTGTCTTACCACGCACACATGGTTCGGCATTATTTACCCGCGGTGAAACTCAGGCGCTGGTAGTCACCACGCTGGGTACCGCAAGAGATGCTCAGATTATTGATGCCTTAGGGGGTTCTTACCGTGAACCGTTCATGTTGCATTACAATTTCCCTCCCTACTGCGTCGGTGAAACCGGTATGGTTGGCACGCCCAAACGTCGTGAGATTGGTCATGGTCGTCTGGCCAAGCGCGGTGTTATGGGCGTGATGCCGACAGAAGAAGAATTCCCCTACACCATTCGCGTTGTTTCGGAGATTACAGAGTCCAATGGCTCGAGTTCCATGGCTTCGGTCTGTGGCAGCAGTTTGTCGCTGATGGATGCCGGTGTGCCGATCA
The DNA here is from genome assembly GCA_032251315.1 of Gammaproteobacteria bacterium. Taxonomy (GTDB): domain Bacteria; phylum Pseudomonadota; class Gammaproteobacteria; order SZUA-229; family SZUA-229; genus LH-M37. Next base: position 1,239 of record JAVVEE010000013.1, on the reverse strand, counting down.
AGGCCCCGGTTGCCGGTATCGCCATGGGTCTGATCAAGGAAGGCGACGACTTTGCAGTGCTGTCCGATATTCTGGGTGACGAAGATCATCTGGGCGATATGGACTTTAAAGTAGCGGGTACCACCGACGGTATTTCCGCCTTGCAGATGGATATCAAAATCACCGGCATTACCCGTGAAATTATGGAAAAGGCACTGAGCCAGGCGAAAGAAGGTCGTAATTTTATACTCGGCGAAATGGCCAAGGTTGTTTCTGAAACGAATACTGAAATGTCTCAGTTTGCCCCTCGCTATTTGAACATTAAAATCAATCCGGACAAGATTCGCGATGTAATCGGTAAAGGTGGCGCCATGATCCGTTCACTGACCGAAGAAACCGGAGCGACCATCGACATCGATGATGAAGGTAACGTTAAAATTGCTTCCAGTGATCTGGCAGCGGCCGAGAAAGCACGCTCACGTATCGAACAGATTACTTCAGATGCGGAAGTAGGCGTAGTCTATGACGGCACCGTTAAAAAGATCATGGATTTCGGCGCTTTTGTAGAAATCCTGCCGGGTAAAGATGGACTGGTCCATATTTCCCAGATTTCTGAAGAACGTGTCGAAAAAGTCAGCGACAAGCTGGTCGAAGGTGACGTAGTTAAAGTCAAGGTGCTGGAAATTGATCGCCAGGGACGTATTCGTCTCAGCATGAAGGCCTTAGACGAAGAAGTGATCTAACGGGTGAATGTTTTTGATCTAAAAAGGAGCCGATTGGCTCCTTTTTTTTGGTATAACGGATTAAAAATTATTTAGGGGTGGAGTTATATTCAGGGATTGTTCCTGGATCTATACTGCAAGCCTACAAAAATAAAACAAAGTGTTGGAGAGATAGCGTGAACATAATAAAGATACAGGGAATCATTATTGGTTCTATTCTGGCGGTCAGTCTGTCAGGCTGCTCTAACTCGTCATCTACATGGTCACAGGAAGATGAGTCCCCATGGAAAGCCAAACGCGATGCAAGCGCCGCCGCCGTTGAGAACGAAGAATTTGTAGAGGTGGATCTGGATGAGACAGCCCGGATTACCGGTGCTGAAGAAGCAACAGTTACAGAATATACCATGCCAGAGCCGGAGATGATGGTGTACGAACCAGCCGAACCGGAAATGATTGCTCCGACTCCTGAACCGGTTTCTCCCGCTGAACCGAATATCATGAGCGTCCCGGCAGCGGCTTATGCTGTTCAGGTCTATGC
>JAVVEE010000012.1:0-43318 GCA_032251315.1 Gammaproteobacteria bacterium | reverse complement strand
CCAGCAAGTGTGAAATGGACTCGTGCTTTATTAGATGCCAAAACTTTTCCTCCAGGAATTTGTTTTCATTAATGAACTGTAAATATAGTCAGTGATTATAACGTATAGACTGAATCGGTGCGGCGCTGTAATTGAAAATCACGTAAAACGCAGGGTGAGGACAAAGCCGTCGATTTCTTTGGGAAAACCGCCTTTATTCGATATATAAATACTTGGTTTAAAAACTATAGGAATATTCTATTGCGATTCTGCTCTAAAAAGATGTAAAATTGTTAGGTATATCGTGATAGTTTTAAAGTGCAATTTCTTGTAGTGGCCATCACGATTTTTAGCAAGAGGTTACTCATGAGCGGACACGCACCTGCAACAAGACCAAAAGTTCCTGAAGGTAAATCACGCTTTTTGACAACACGTCAGAAAGAGGCAAATGAAAAGGGTTATGTAGGATACGACACTATCTGGGAATCGTTCCAGAAAGAAGTTCCTTATACGACTCCCAAAAAGCCATAAATTCACTAGTGGCGCGCCCAAAAGCTTGTATGACCCAATAATCTGAACATTGGGCTACCGTACTTAGCCTTTGGGCGTTCTTCATCGCCCTCTGTAAGTGCTTATGCTTTTACCCATAAGTCAGAATACATTAATCAAGTTCTTTAGTACACTCAGATATATCCTGTTTAAGTCCTTCTTTGATGGATTCATTCATGCTGGGCACAGACATTAAGTGCAGAATTTTAGCAATGGCAGTTCTCCTTTGAAATTAAGACCGCATTCAGGCTATCTAACTTTGCGTCGGCTTCTATAACATTCAATATAGTCATAATCCTTCCTCTGAGTTAAAGCATGCTTATAGATGTGCATTTTGTCAGTTGTTAGACAAGAGACTGATGTTTTTCTCAGCGTTCTCTGCGGTGAATGCTTTAATCACTATTGAGTTTCCAAACTAAACAGCGCCTCATTTTCCTTGAACACGGTCGAGCCCTGCATCACTGATAACGATTTAATTACCCCGTTGACCGGTGCTTTCACATAATAATAATCCAGCCAGGCCTGATGCATTTCAAGTTCGCCCTGGGCTTTTATTAAGGTCTGCTCAGCCAGTTCCAGATCACGTTTGGCGCGTTCCAGTGGGCGGCGGGCGATGACGGTGCGGTCGTACATGTCCAATGTCTGCTCGTATTCGATTTTGGCATCATCCAGTGCGGCTTTACGATAATTAACTTCCGCTGTCAGGGCTTTCAGTTCTGCCTGATAACGGCGATCGTCAATTTTTAATACCAGCTCGCCGATCTTTACCTGCTGTCCGGTTTTTACCTTTATCTGAGTGACCTGGCCTGTTACCAGCGCGCCTACTTTTACTTCATCGGCGTGGAGATTAAATGCGAGCAGTGATGCCGCCATTAACAATGTGATTTTTTTCATGATGTGTTACTCCGATACCTGTTTTTGTTGTTCGGCCAGGTTTTGCATTCCGGTTAGCGCCTGCATTTTTGCCCACAGCAGGGCACGTTTTAAATTGAACTCCAGGGCATCATAATCCGTTTGGGTAATGCGCACCATGGCATTGCCCAGGTCGGTCTGTAGTTCATTTTCATAGATGGCACGTTTGTAATCGAGATTGTAATCTGCTGCAGTCTGGCTCGCTTCGACGGCCTGCTTCTCAACGGCCAGCAACTCTAACTGAAAATACAGGTTCATTATCTTTTCACGAATCTGTTGTTCAATTTCAAAAACCCCGGCACGGGTTTCCTGACGTTGAGCGCGTTCACGATCCACTTGGGACTTGTTCAGGCCGCCATCGTATAAAGGAAAGTCTATCGAAACCTGAGCCTGCCAGTGGCCTTCACGTTGCTCCGGATAACTCGACAACTGACCTACCCATGCATCGGCGCGGATTATCGGGCGGGCACCGGCCTGGGCACTTTCTACGCGATACTGGCTGGCATCGTAGGCCTGTTTTGCGGCCAGTATGTCCGGGTTATTATCGAGCGCTATACGCAGGTAATCTTCCAGCTCTAATAAAGTCTCAGGCGGACCGGTTAATTTCGGCAGCGTCAGGTCGGGAAGAATGGCATCGGTACGCCCCATAGCGTTTACCAGCAGCATTGGCAGTCGACGTAAATCGGTGCGTGCCCGCTGGCGTTTTAGTAGCACTTTCTGATAGTTTTTTTCAGACTCGTAGAGCTCGATATCTGATGCCAGGCCGATAACATGGGCTTCACGAACTTTATCCAGAGTGACGTAGGCGATGGCCATCGCTTCATTTTCAACGCGGTAGCGCACTTCGGCGAGCAGAACATTAAAGTAGGCGCGCATCAGGTCCAGACGAAACTGTTGTTCAATCGATTCAAGTCGATATTCATTCGCTCTGGCATCCAGCGACCAGGCCTGTTCGCTGGCAGCGGTACGCCCGAAGTCGTACAGCGGCAAGCCCATGTGTAAAGCGGCGAGATTATAATCCTGATCCTCGTTTCTAAATTCACGTTTACCCAGTCGTCCCAGTAAATCAAAACTCAGGCTGTCCAGCGCGGTCACTTCCATCTGTTGTGCCTGCGCCTGTAATACGCTCGCCTGCTGGCGCAAAAAAGTTGGGCTCATGCGCGCGGGCTGCTCCAGCACATACTCTAAAGTCAATGGCGTCGGCAATGGTTCGGCTTCCTCTGCCTGAACGCTGAACGCGCTCATCAGACTGGCCAGGCTGACCAGAATAAATCGTTTCATAATGGAGGGTTCGCTGTTCGGTTATTTGGACTGCGCGCGTTTGTAGCGGGTAAACGGCATCTCTTTGTAACTGCCACTGACGGCATATTCACCGAACATTATCAGCACCTCCTTGTTCCTGGCCGGGCCGGTAAAGCGCGCTACCGGCTTGCCTTCCAGGTCAAAGATGATCATTACCGGCGTGGCTCTGACCCGGTATTTTTTTTCAGCCATGTCTTTGCCGGTGTCGTATTCGGTGCCATCAAAGTCGACCACCGGGCTGCCGCCTAGAATATCGAAAGTGTAGTTCTTGAAATGCGCCCGAAAATAGGCGATGACCTCGGGCTCAAGCAGGATGGTTTCCCGCATGCGTTGACAAAACGGGCAATCATCCATTTCAAAGAAGACAAACACACCTTTCTTGCCGTCATCACGCGCTAACGCCAGCTCTTCTTCAAAGTCGCCAAAGCCGAGGTCAAAGAATTCGGCCGACCAGGCCTGGCTCGAGATGCTCAGCAGCAGCGTCATCAACAACAGTCTTACATATTTCATCTCTTGCTCCCCAAATCAGGTCAGGTATTATTTTGAACTTCCAGAGTATGGCAATATCCAACCGTTCTTGTTCAGGCTTTTAACGGTTTTGAATGGATTGAAGTTCTCATAATCAATAAAACCAACATTTTAGTTTAAATCAGTAGATAGCTGTAGGGGAATGAAGCGCGATTTATCTGTCATTAAATCGACCTTTATATCAGAAAAGGTGCAGACTTCTTTTACCTGAAGCATCAGACAGCGTAAAATCTGCGCCTCTTTTTCACATACTGTCCGTATCGCGAGTCCACATTGCAAATCGATTTTAAATTAATGACTGCCCAACTGCTGATAAAAAAATGCGGTTACGGGGCTTATGAGCGCGGCCGTGATTATTTTATTCAGGGGCGCGCCAGCATCGTCGAAACCCGCGATGACGGATTCGGTCGCCTTACACTGATAAGCACCGCACGCGGCAGTAGCCTCTATGGACAGGAAATCATCCTCAAGCAGACCCGTCAGGGTCTGGATATCAGTGGATTTTGCGACTGCCCGATGGACTACAACTGCAAGCATGTCGTGGCCGCCTGCCTTGCCTTGAAAGCGGAAGCGGAATCGTCCGGGAAAGTCTCCTCCGGCGATTTTGAACAGTGGCTCGGCCATTTTACCGGCGGGGGTGAGCAGGTTGAACTAAGCGCAGACGAAAAATTGCTCTATCACCTCTCACCCGCGCCGCGTCAGGGCAACGGTATAAAAGTGACCTTCAGCATCGCCAAACGCAAGCGCAATGGTGAATGGGGCAAAGGCCGTCAGGTCACTCTCTCGACGCTCACCAACCACTACAGCACGCCGCGCTATATGCAGCCGCTGGACGAGGATATTGTGGCGCTGCTAAAGGTCACCAGGCTCAGCCTCTGGAGTGGCGACACCATCCTGAGCGGTGTCACCGGCCATACCGCGCTGATGCTGATGGTGGAGAGCGGCCGGGCTTTCTGGGACGATGAGCGCGCCATACCTTTGCAGCTCTCCGGCGAGCGCGAGGCGGTACTGGTCTGGACGAAACAGGGCGATCAGTACCAATTGGGACTTGAACTGGCGGAAGCCGGACAGATGATGCCGGTCAATCCGCCCTGTTATATCGATCCTGAGCATTATGCCGTAGGCGAGCTGCAACTGCCGCCCGGCATCACTGCGGACAAAATCGCCCTGCTGGCGACAGCGCCGCCGGTCGGTGCGAGCGAAGCCCGGCGGATCAGCCACCAGATGGCGCTGCACCATCCCGAACTGCCGACACCGGAACCGGTGCAGGTGGAAGAGCTGCATGAGCCGCCGGTTGCGCATCTATCCCTGCATTTCAATCCCGAGCGACCATTCGAAGCGGCCATGAGCCTGGCTTTTCGCTATAGCGAGAAGCAGGTCGACGCAGCCAACCCGGCGCCGGTGATCACCTGCGAGAAGGATGATCGGCTGCTGCACATCCATCGCGATTTTGAGGCTGAAGCTGCTGCTCGCGACACGCTGCTCAATGAGACGGCGGTAATCGCGACGGAGCAGCCGGGGCAATTTGCCCTGCACAGCCGCGACGCCTCCCGGCGCCAGACGGCCCTGAATGACTGGTTCGATTTTCTCGATGCCGCCGTGCCGCGCCTTGAGGCGCTGGGCTGGGTGGTCGAACCGGCGGCGGAAAGCCCGTTCATTCTGAGCCACGCCGAAGCGGTGGACGCCGAGGTGGATGCCTCGGAGAACGACTGGTTCGGCCTGCGTTTTGATCTGGAAGTGGAGGGCAAGAAGCTGCCGCTACTGCCGCTGGTGAGTGAGCTGCTGGTCGATTACCAGCCCGGCGAGCTGCCCGAAATTCTCTATCTCGATGCCGGTGACGGCCGCTATATAACCGTGGCGGCGAGCCAGATCGAGCCGGTATTGCAGACCATTATTGATCTCTATGATCGCGGCGGGCAGAGCGGCGAGAGCCTGCGCCTGTCGCGCCTCGACGCACCGCGCCTGCTGGAGCTGGGCGAGACCCGGGTGCGCGGTGGCGCGACTCTGCAAGCACTGGCGCGGCGGCTACGCAACTTCGAGGGCATCAAATCGGTCAAGGTGCCTGCCACCTTCAAGGGCATCCTGCGCGGTTATCAGCAGCAGGGGCTGGACTGGTTGCAGTTTCTGCGCAAGTACGAGCTGGCGGGCATTCTCGCCGATGACATGGGGCTGGGCAAAACCGTGCAGGCGCTGGCGCATCTGGCCATCGAAAAGCGCGCCGGGCGGATGAAACACCCCAGCCTGATCGTCGCCCCCACCAGCCTGATGGGCAACTGGCGGCGTGAGGCGGCGCAGTTCACGCCGGGTCTGAAGGTGCTGGTGCTGCACGGCCCCGAGCGCAGCGAACACTTCGCCACGCTGGACAACTACGACATTATTCTCACCACGTACCCGCTGCTGCCGCGTGACCACGAGGTGCTGCTGGCGAAGTCGTGGCACTATTTGATTCTCGACGAGGCGCAGCAGATCAAAAATCCCCGCTCCCAGGCCGCGCAACTGGTGCGCGAGTTGCAGGCCAACCACCGTCTCTGCCTCACCGGCACACCCATGGAAAACCATCTGGGTGAGTTGTGGGCGCAGTTCGATTTTCTGCTGCCCGGTTTTCTCGGCGATCAGAAAAGCTTCGTTCGCCACTATCGCACCCCCATCGAAAAACAGGGCGACAACGATAAGCTCAAACGCCTCACCCGGCGCACCGCCCCCTTCATGCTGCGCCGCACCAAAGAGGTTGTCGCCAGCGAACTGCCGCCGAAGAGCGAGCTGTTGCGCACCGTCCCCATTGAGGGCAGGCAGGCCGCGTTATATGAAAGTATCCGTCTGACTATGGAGAAAAAGGTGCGCGATGCCATCGCCCAGAAGGGACTGGCGCGCAGCCACATCACCATTCTCGACGCCCTGCTGAAACTGCGCCAGGTCTGCTGTGATCCGCGCCTGCTGCCCGCAGGAACCGGCGGCGCAAAAACCGGCAAGCCTATTGCTTCGGCCAAGCTGGCGATGCTGATGGAACTGCTGCCGGAGATGCTCGACGAGGGCCGGCGCATCCTGCTGTTCTCCCAGTTCACCTCCATGCTGAGCCTGATCGAAGAGGCGCTGCAGGGCGAGAATATCGCCTACACCAAACTCACCGGCCAGACCCGCAAGCGCGACGAAGCGATCGAAACCTTCCGCAGCGGCGAGGTGAATCTTTTCCTTATCAGCCTCAAGGCTGGCGGCGTCGGCCTCAACCTTACCGAAGCCGACACCGTCATCCACTACGACCCGTGGTGGAACCCGGCGGTGGAAATGCAGGCCACCGACCGCGCCCACCGCATCGGCCAGCAGAAACCGGTGTTCGTCTACAAACTGATCACCGAAGGCACGGTGGAAGAAAAAATCCTCGCCATGCAGGCGAAGAAACAGCAACTGGCCAACAACGTCTACGGCAAGGGCAAAAAAGAGGGCGAGTTGTTAATTGATGCCAGCACCCTTAGTGATCTGTTGGCGGCCGACTGAACTAAATATCAACATCCATCCCCCTCCAGCTACTCTTTTTTAGGTCCCACCCAGACCTGTTGCACATTCACGAATTCGAGTATGCCGTGCGGCCCCAGCTCGCGTCCGTAACCGGAGCGTTTTATGCCGCCACTGGGCAGACGTGGATCTGTTTTTACCAGGCCGTTAATGGTCACCTGTCCTGCTTCGATGTCGCGCGCCATTTTTTCGGCTTTAGCGACATCCGCACTCCAGATGGAGGAGGCCAGGCCATAGGGGGTGTCATTGGCAATGGCCAGGGCGTGTTCGGCGGAATCCGCCTTTATCACCACGGCGATCGGGCCAAAGGTCTCTTCACAGGAGACCTGCATTTCCGGGGTGACGTCCACCAGCAGGGTTACCGGATAAAAGTAACCGGGGCCTTCGGGCATTTCTCCGCCCAGCAGACAGCGTGCGCCCTGTTCGATGGTGGTGCTGACCTGGCGGTGCAATGCCTCGCGCAGGTCGGCGCGTGCAATGGGGCCGACCTGGGTTGTTTCTTCGGCGGGATCACCCATTTTCAGCCCGGCCAGATGGTTGTGGAATCGCTCGATAAAGGCATCATAAACCGGCGCTTCTACGATGATGCGTTTGGCGGCAATACAGGACTGACCGGCATTGATGATGCGCGACAGAGCCAGTGTCTGTGCCGCGCTGTCCAGATCGGCATCGGCCAGCACCAGGCTGGGGTCTGAGCCGCCCAGTTCCAGTACCGCCGGTTTAATCTGCCGCGCGGCCAGTGAGGCCACCTGACTTCCGGCGGCGCTGGAACCGGTTAGGGAAACGCCCTGTACGGCGTCATGTTCCAGCACCAGTTTGGACTGTTTATTTTCGATGCGAATATTCTGCATCAGCCCTGCCGGAGCACCGGCTTTTACAAACAGCTCCGCAATGGCTTCACCGCAGGCGGGAACATGTGAATCGTGTTTCATCAGGCAGGTATTACCCGCCATTATCGCAGGTGCGCAAAATCGGAACGCCAGCCAGAAAGGGGCGTTCCAGGGCAGGATACCCAGCACCGGCCCCAGTGGCAGATGCTGCACGTAGCTGTGGGTGGCATCGGAGGACAGGGTTCTGGAGGCCAGATATTCCGCGCCGTGTTCGGCGTAGTGCTCGGCGCAGCCGGCGGATTTCTCGACTTCCCCGCGTGCCTCATTAATGGGCTTGCCCATCTCCTGCGTCATCAGTCGGGCCAGATGCTCTTTCTCGCTGCGCATTAATCCGGCGACCTTTCTTAACAGCTCGGCGCGCTCGGAAAAATCAGTTTTACGCCAGTGCGCATAGGCCTGTGCAGAAGCTTCGATACGCTGCTTAAGGCTATTATCATCGAGCGTTTCGTAACGGTGTAACTCGCTACCCGTGGTGGGATTGATTGCTATATACATGGAACCTCTTTATTCGTTAGCGCTTTTTATGGATAGGTCGGGTTTGTTTTTTTGGATTTTTTTCTCACTGGCGGCAATCGCCCCGGTATTGATTGCCGCACCCTGATCGGCTTTAACGGTAAAGTCCTGTTGCACATCGTGAAAGAACGAGCCGCAGCCATGCTCGGTAATGTAGAAGGTGTCGGAGATGCCGCATGATTTGTCACCATCAATGCCCCACATCCAGGGGATGACGTGAAAGGTCATGCCCGGTTCCAGGACGTGCGATGAACCCTGATACAAACTCATGATGTAACCTTCATCCCAGCTGGGAGGAAAGGCGATACCAATGGAATAACCCGAACGGGTAATCAGTCTGGCGCCGACATCGTTGTCGCTGATGATGTTGCGCAGCATCTTGTCGACATCGGAAACCGTCAGGCCGGGGCGCAGTTCTTCGCGAACATGCCTGAGTGCCGTCTTCATCAGTTCCTGTGATTTGTACATGCTGTCACTGAGTTCACCGCAGACCACGGTGCGCATCATGGCGGTGTGGTAGCGGCGATAACAGCCGGCAATTTCCAGAAACACATGCTCGCCGGGCTGAACCACCCGCCCTTCCCAGGAGGCGTGGCCGATCATGCTGCGTGGGCCGGAAGTGACATAGGGCATGACCGCCGGAATTTCACCACCGGCGGAGAACATGGCCTGACAGATGGCCGCGCCAATTTCATTTTCAGTCACCCCCGCCTGTGCGGCATCAATGCCGGCCTGCATGCCGGCTTTGGTGGCGATGGCGGCTTTCTGCATGACCTCCATTTCCACCGCTGATTTGTGTACCCGGCCCTGTTCGACGATGCCGAAGCAGTCCATCAGACGGTTGTTGGTAAACGAGGTATGAAAATAGTCCTGATGATAGGCGGTGAAATAGTAGGAGTTACGCTCATAGCCGATGGTTTTGCTGGCCAGGCCAAACTCGATCAGGGAGGTGACCAGCATCTGGATGGCATCGCCGGTATCGGGATAGGGCCGGGATATTTCGACCCAGGTACGGGCGAACACGTTCGACTCTTCCAGCTTACGCGTGACCATAAAAGGCTCAGCTTCGAGCGGTACCACCAGCGCCTGAAAAAAGGAGTAGCCGGTGGTCTGGTAGTCGGTCAGATACATGATATTTTCAGCATCCGAAATAATCACCGCATCCAGCAGGCGCTGCGCCATGCGTTCGCGCAGCTCGCTGATGCGGCGCTGATATTCCGAAAAGGGAAAGGTCATGTCGTCTCTTTCAAGCATGACTCAGGCCTCCATCTGGCGGTCGACGGCGGCGCTGAGAATTGCCAGACCTTCATTCAGGTCGTTGTCAGGAATGGTTAAGGGTGGAATCAGTTTGATGACCGAGCCGCCCACGCCGCAGGGGCCGAACAGCATGCCGTGATCGAAACAGTCGCGGGCAATGGCTTTGGCTAGCGCGCCGTCACCGGTAGCCAGTGCCTGCATCATGCCGACGCCACGGGCAGTGAATCCGCGGCTGATGAATTTTTCGGCGATGCCCGCCAGGTGCGCAGCCATGATTTCACCTTTGCGGCGGGTGTCTGCGAGCAGGCTATCGTCTTCAAAAAAGCGCAGGGCTTCGCGCCCGGCAACGAAGGAGATGCTCTGCCCCCGGAAGGTGCCGGTGTGTTCGCCCGGCTGCCAGTGTTTGTCGTGTTCCGGCTTGACCAGGTTCATGGCCAGCGGAGTGCCCAGCCCGCCGATGCCCTTGGCCAGGGTGACGATGTCGGGGTCGATGCCGCTCTCTTCAAAACTGAAATAGCGTCCGGTACGGCCACAGCCCGACTGGATATCGTCGACAATGAGCAATGCGCCCAGATCGCGGGCGAGCTGCTGGAGTTCCTGCAACCATTCGGTGCTGGCGGCATTGACGCCGCCTTCGGCCTGCAATGATTCCACGATAAACGCGGCCGGTTTCTCGGTGCCCCCCGAAGAGTTTTCATATAAGGCCCTGAGGGTTTTCAGGCTTTGCACGCCGCCGCCCTCATTGGTGTCGAAAGGCCAGTGAGAGACCTGACACAACGGTGCGCCGGCGGCATTGCGAAAGTATTCATTGGCCGTGCAGGCGAGGGCGCCCAGCGTCATGCCGTGAAAACCCTGGCTGAAGGCCACCACATTGCTGCGCCCGGTCACCCGGCGGGCCAGTTTCAGGGCCGCTTCCACGGCGTTGGTGCCGGTGGGGCCCATGAACTGTAATTTGTAATCCATGTTGCGCGGTTTGAGAATGGTTTCGACAAAACCCTTGATGAACTCGCGTTTGACGGAGGTCATCATGTCCAGGGTATGCAGCACACCGTCGGCCTGCATGTATTCGATCACGGCCTGTTTTAATTTCGGATGATTATGACCAAAATTAAGGACCCCGGCGCCGGCGAAAAAATCGATGTACTCCTTGCCGTTTTCATCGGTCTGGCGTGCATTGCGGGCGCTCACAAAAACTGCGGGATAAGACCGGCAGTAAGCGCGGATGTCGGATTCATAAGTTTCAAACCAGTCCATAAAATGCTCCTCTTGATTAATATATTTACAGCAGTGTCGTTACTGAGCAGCTATCACAGTAACATTAATTATTTGGCGGCAGGCGTGGAAACACCGGCTAATCGACAGAAAACCCGCATGACCGATTCAATAATCCGGTCATTGAAATGATAATCGGGGCTGTGGCAGGGAGCCTGATACACCGTGCCTGCTGCTGCCTCTTCGGCCATGCCGATGAGGGCGAAGGCGCCCGGTATCTTATTCAGGTAGTAGCTGAAATCCTCCGATGCCATGATCGGCAGCAACAGATCGGTGTCCAGGCAGTGCTCGCCCAGCTCCTGTTGCAGTGCCTGGCGATAACGGTGTGCCATATCGGAATGATTGATGGTGGCTTCATAACGTGGACGAATTTCGACCTCAGCGGTGACGCCATAGGTATGCGCGGTGTTATGGGCGATCTCTGCAATCAGCTCGTTCATCAACACGCGCCAGCGCGGATCGGAGATGCGAATGCTGCCTTCCAGGCGTACGCTGTCGGGAATGACCGTGACATTGCTGTCGGCAAGAATGGAGGTGACGCTGACCACCGCCGCGGTCTGGGGTGGCAGTCGGCGGCTGACGATCTGCTGTAGATTAAGGGTAATGGCGGCGGCCGCGAGTACCGGATCGCGCGCGACTTCGGGTTGTGAAGCATGCCCGCCGCGGCCCTGAATGGTCATGTGGAAAGTGCCGTTGCCGGACATCACCGCGCCATCGGGACAGACAGCCTGACCGGCCCGAAGCGCCGGCCAGTTATGCCAGCCAAAGATGCTGTCGACGCCGTCCAGCGCACCCCCTTCAATCATTTTTTTGGCACCATGGCCGCCTTCTTCGGCGGGCTGAAACAGCAGTGTGATCGGCCCTTGCAGCTGCGCCTCCTGTTGCTTGAACCAGGCGGCGGCGCCCAGCAGCGCGGCCATGTGCCCGTCATGGCCACAGGCATGCATTTTGCCGGGTTCGTTTGAGCAGTAATCGAGAGTGAGTTTTTCGGTGATGGGCAGGGCATCCATGTCGGCACGAAAGGCGAGGTGCTCACCGGCGGCCTGAGGTGCCAGTGTCGCAACGGTGCCGTGTTCAGCACAGGCGCGCCAGGGAATTTGCCAGGCACTGAGTTGCTCACGGATACGCGCTGCCGTATGTCGTTCTTCCCAGGTGAGCTCGGGATGACGGTGAAACCAGTGACGCAGTTTCACCGATTGTTCTACAGCTTCGTTCCAGTTCATTAACTAAGTGACCCCGTCAATCCAAATGAGTTCCTCTAGCTATTAAAAGTATAGAGAGCAGTTATCCGGAATGTGAAATTAAAATGATCGTAGCATTAATGCTGCACAACACAAAGCGCAGTATCGGATGTGTGCTTGAAATGAGAGGTGAGAGTGAGCGTTATAAATAGTTTTGTTCCTGCATCACACTGAAGCGATTGTCCTACCTGGTTCAGGCGTTATTGCTATTGAGTATTTCCAGTAAAGCATTCGCCGGGCTGGAACGGGTTCTGGATTTGTGGAATACCACGCCCAGTTCGCGCTGCATTTTGCCGGTTTTGACCGTTATGATTTTCAATGAGGCATCGAGCATGGAGTCGGGAATAACACCCCAGCCCAGTCCGGTTTCGACCATGGCCTTGATGGTTTCCAGGTAATTGGTCTCCATCAATATGTTGGTGTGCTCATCGAGTTGCAGGGCGTGGTTGATCAAAGCGCGGGTGTAGGTGCCGGCCGAGGGCAGGATCGAAGGCTGTTGCAGCAGCTGTTTGCGGCTGACTTTTTCTTTTGAAGCCAGCGGATGATCAGCGGCCACCACGCAGTGCATGGGATCGTGCCAGATCGTTTGCAGCATGAGCCGGGCATCGGGCTGACTGGGCAGGGTGACGATGCCGAGTTCGATCTCGCCGTGCAGCACCTGCCGGCAGGCCTGTTCGGAATCCATGAACTGTAGCTCCAGATCGACCTCGGGATATTGCCGGGAAAACCGCCGCAGCACCGCAGGCAGGCGGTGCAGGCCGATGTGATGGCTGGTGGCGAAGCGCAGGTGTCCGCGGGTGGTCTGGCGCAGGTTGCTGATGATGCGTTCGCTCTCTTCGAGTTCGTCGAGAATGCGTCGATAGCCGGGGATGAGCGCCTGCCCGGCTTCGGTGAGCTGCACGCTCTTGCCGATGCGGTCGAACAGCTTGATGTCGAGAAACTGTTCCATGGCCTGGATGCGTTTGCTGATGGCGGGCTGGGTCAGGTGCAGGCGCTCTGCGGCGCGCGAGAAGGAGGCGGTTTCACTGACGGCAAGAAAAGCACGAATGTTCTGAATATCCATGTCTATTATCCTATAACAATATGGAATGAATATTATAAAAATAATGAATTTGTGTTATTGATGATTTGGGGCTAATCTCATCCTCAAGAAATTCCCCATGCAAGATAAAACGAACGCCGACAGCTAAGAGTGAAACCCGATGAGCGCTAAAACTTTATACGACAAATTGTGGGATGCACACGTGGTGCGCAGTGAAGACGATGGTACCGCCCTGTTGTACATCGACCGCCATCTGGTGCACGAGGTGACCTCACCGCAGGCCTTTGAAGGGCTGCGCATCGCCGGGCGGAAACCCTGGCGCGCGGATTCGGTGATGGCGGTGCCCGATCACAACGTACCCACCACCGACCGCAGCGCCGGCATCGAAGATCCGGTGGCGCGCTTGCAGGTGCAGACGCTGGATAAAAACTGTCAGGAATTTGGTCTGAATGAGTTTGTTATGTCCGACATCCGCCAGGGCATTGTCCACGTCATCGGCCCGGAGCAGGGCGCGACCCTTCCGGGCATGACCGTGGTCTGCGGTGACTCGCACACCTCCACCCATGGCGCCTTCGGCGCGCTGGCCTTCGGCATCGGCACCTCCGAGGTCGAGCATGTGCTGGCGACCCAGTGCCTGTTGCAGAATAAGAGCAAAAACATGCTGGTCAGTGTTGATGGCGAAGTCGCTGATGGCGTCACCGCGAAAGATATCGTGCTGTCTATTATCGGCGAGCTCGGCACCGCCGGTGGCACCGGTTATGCCATCGAATTCGGCGGCGAGGCGATCCATGCGCTCAGCATGGAAGGGCGCATGACAGTGTGCAACATGGCCATCGAGGCCGGTGCCCGCGCCGGCATGGTCGCGGTCGATGCCACTACTATTGACTATGTGAAAGGCCGACCCTACGCGCCGAAGGCGGAGCTCTGGGATCAGGCGGTGGCCGAATGGCAGGATCTGCATTCCGATGCCGACGCGAAATTCGATAAGGTAATTCATCTCGATGCCGCTGCCATCAGGCCGCAGGTCACCTGGGGCACCTCGCCGGAAATGGTGGTGGCGATTGATGATGTCGTGCCCGATCCTGATCAGGAAGTCGACAGTGTCAAGGCCGAGGGCATGCGCAAGGCGCTGACCTATATGAACCTGAAAGCGGGCACGCCGATTAAGGACATTGCCATTGATAAGGTGTTCATCGGCTCGTGCACCAACTCGCGCATCGAAGACCTGCGCGCCGCCGCCAAAGTCGCGGCAGGCAAGCAGGTGGCGGTGAATGTGAAGCTGGCGATGGTGGTGCCGGGCTCGGGGCTGGTGAAGCAGCAGGCGGAACAGGAGGGACTGGACAAAATTTTCCTCGCCGCCGGTTTTGAATGGCGCGAGCCGGGCTGCTCCATGTGTCTGGCCATGAACGCCGACCGGCTAGAGCCGGGCGAGCGTTGCGCCTCCACCTCGAACCGCAATTTTGAAGGCCGTCAGGGTGCCGGCGGGCGCACCCATCTGGTGAGTCCGGCGATGGCGGCAGCGGCGGCGATCGCGGGTCATTTTGCCGATATAAATGAGTAGGTAGATACTAACAAAACGCATGGAAAGGATACCCTTCAATCAAGACCGTCAGCAGCAGGGATGCTGCTGCCGAGCGTACACGGATGTATTCTCAGCGTGTCTTGATTGAAGGGTATCCTTTCCATGTGACTCAATAATAAAAGCATTGCCGTTTACATAAAACTAAACCGCCGTATTCGCCGTTGATATCAGCAGCTCCATCATCAGATCAGACGCTCCCAGGTGCTGCGCAACTTTGATATCAACATCAGGATGATACTTCTTAGCCTCTGCCACAATGCCCGGAATATCCTCTACAACATGCCGACCGGAATTTAGGAAATAGGGCAATACGGTCACCGTTACGGCGCCATCATCTACACACTTTTTTATCCCTTGCGCAATCGACGGCTCAGCCAGTTCAAGAAAGGCGGCATGGATAACTGCATATTGACCGGAACACTGTTGGGCCAGTTTTTCAGCCAGCACAACAACTTCATCATTCGATTGCTGACGACGGCTACCATGGGCAACGAGCAGTAAAGTATTCATTTCAAATTTCTCCCGCTTTATTGCTCTTGATTACGTGCCAGTGGCTCGCTTTTTAACATCTCTTCCTGCACCCGCCAGTGCGGCAGAAACTGATCCATATATGCCCTGAAATTCTGGTTATGATAACGCTCCAGCAGATGTACCATCTCATGCACCAGCACGTATTCCAGGCACTCAATCGGCCTTTTCACCAGCTCGAGATTCAACCAGATACGCCCTGCCGAAATATTGCAGGTGCCCCAGCGGGTTTTCATTTTCTTGATGCCCCATTCGTGCACCTCGACGCCCATAACCGGTTCCCACTTCTTAATAAGCTCGGGCAAAAGCGCTTTGATCTGCTCGCGATACCATGAATCCAGAACCGAAACGCGCTTCGCCAGCGCGGAATCCGGTCGCACATAAAGCCGCAGATCACGATTGTTTCTCGCTACCTCGTGCTTGCCCTGTCGTTCAATTACTTCCAGTCGACAGGCCTCACCCAGATAGTAGTGGCATTCACCTGAAACCATCTCACACGGCATGGGTTCTGGCAAGCTGGCCAGACGCAGCTGCTGTTTTCTGATCCAGATAATTCTTTCGATAACAGTGCGACGCACCACCTCATCACTGACATGCATCGGTGCCGCCACCCGCACATGCCCCCCGGGCGAATACACGCGCATGTGCATATTTTTTATTTTTTTGCGCACGATCCGCACATCAATATCATCAACGATGATTTGACCGGACTTTTTCGTTTTTTCTTTTTTTCTATGCCACAGCATCAGCTAGCAATATCGCCGGTTAGTCGTCATAAATTCAATCTTTGCTATTCAGCATCGACTTGAGATCGGCAAACGGGTTGAATGTTGCAGTATCCTGTTTACCGTCATCACTGGCGGTATTGCCCTGCCGCGCTTCGGTCTGACGCTGGTGTTCATTGTCATGGCAGTAGAGACAGAGCAATTCCCAGTTACTGCCGTCAGACGGGTTATTATCGTGATCATGATCACGATGGTGCACAGTCAGCTCATGCAGGTTCTTGCGATCAAACTCGCGACAACAGCGCCCGCAAATATGCGGATATAACTTCAAGGCCTGTTCGCGATAACCCAGCTCACGCTGGTCACTGGCGCGGCGTGCATCCACCACCGCCTGATCAAACTTGTTTTTGGTATTCATCATTACGCCTCATATTTATCTTTGACGGGTACGCTATCGCTCTACCCATCCTGCTCATAACCCTTAATTAAAAAACCGAAAGCTGAAATTGGCTTTTATCAACCTCAGCGCCAGCCAGATAAAAACCAGCGGCAGCAGTATAGTCTGCATGGTAAACACCACGATCAGATCCACAATGTGGCTGGTCAGATTATCGGCCTCTTTTTTCAGCTGCTCTACGCGTTTATCGACATCGAAGGCGTCAATCGCCGAGTTGAAATTCTTGCTCAACGATTCGTACCAGGGCACTTCCAGAGCTTCGATATTCGCTTCCTGATTCTCTTCATTCAGGCTGGCTATAGTTTCATTGGACTGTTCCAGCTGCGCTTTCGATTCCACATACTTCGACTCCAGAAAGGCAGTATAAATTCCCTCGCTGGTAATCGCCATGACGGGTATAAAAAATCGCAGGATGATAAGAAAGGCGGCCAGTCGATAGACAATATTCTTCATCCTGATGGAATATTTCCAGTCATTCCAGACAAACAGCACCATCAGCAAGAGCGAAGCCGTCACCATGCCGGAAAAATACACCGAAGAAAACATCTTCAACAGAATAGCCTGAACGCCCAGAGAGGTTGTACAGAGCAGCATCACCCATGAAAAACGTTCGATCAGGTCATTGGCCGGATCGAGAATCTGCCCCGGCGTCATGATCAAACCAACCCCCGCAGGCTGCACCGCCACTTCGGTGCCCTGCACCACCGAGATCAGGCCATTCAGCCCCTTGGCAATGGCAAACGCGGATAGCGAACGCTTGAAACCCTCATCGGTGTATTTCTCACCATAGTTATCCAGCAGATTGGTCACCGAGGCGAATGCCAGCAGGAGCAGGCACGCTGAAATAATGAGCCGGGGATAATTGGCTTTAATGAAACGCATCGCCGGGCCTGAAAAATGATGCCAGAAAAACAGTCACTGTCACGACCAGAAGTCCCACTGAAAAAACCATCAGTGCCTCCGCCATAGTAATGCCGAAAATAATTTCCGGCGTGTAACCGCAGGCGGTTTCGACGTAGAAGACAGCGGGCAGCCATTGGTCAATCGCAAACCAGGCCGGCAGGCCCAGTTCGAAGCCGCAATCGCTGAACACAAAACCACGTTCGGTACCCAGCAGCTGATAGGAACGCTCGACCAGTCCTACGGCCACCAGTATCATCAACAGGTGCGGCACAGTATTCAGCAAGCGATGCCGCCGCGTCAGCAGGCCCATAAAAGAGACCACCACCAGCAACAACACCCACAGGCGCACCTGAATGCACATGAGGCAGGGTCGCTCACCCAGCACATGCTGAAAAAACAGCGCCGTGCCCAGCAGGGCCATGCCAGTCACCATCGCCAGAGCCCAGTAGCGACGACTGCGCGATAAGGCGCTGAGCTGATTGATAATAGCTGTGAGTCTGCGGTTCATTTTTCTCGCTGGTTCATGGGTTCGTGGTCATGATTTTATATGATGGAGCCGGTCTTGATAATCCGGCTGATTATACGGCCTCATAAGTCACCCGTAGAGTATAACTGTCACCTGCGCCGATATTCACGGTATCCTCCAGCGCATTCGCCGACTCGACACACAGCATCTTAAGGTAGCCATCCGGCCCCAGATCGCCCATTTTCTCCGCCGCTTCCTGCCACGGGTTCCAGATCACCGTCGACTGGCTGTTATGCTTTCTGATGATGATTTTTCGCTGACCATCATCAATGGTAACGTCATCCGGCGTCTGCAAATAAACCCGATCCACTTCCTCGCCGATGGTCACCGGACCGCTCTGGGTTTTGCGTTTGAAGCCATCAGTCTTATTCAGATAGGGCTTTCCATCCAGACCCTGTACGCTGGTCTCGCTGACATCATCCACTTTGAAATAAGTGTGCAACGCCTGGCCGATGGTCATCGCCTGATCGCTGTGATTAAAAGTGGTGAGTTCTATGGTCAAAATTTTACCGATGGTTAGACGGTATTCCGCAATCGTCGGCAATGGCCACATGGGCTTAATCGTCTCATCAAGCTCACGCGTGTCCAGCTGGAAAGTCACCTGTATTTCGCCACTGGCTAACGCCTCGGTCTTCGTCACCTGCCACAGCACCGTGCGCGCAAAACCGTGACCGGGATACGCGGCGTTGTTCTCGTGCGGCCCGAACCACGGCCAGCAAATCGGCACCCCGCCGCGCACCGATTTCCCCGGTGCAAATTTCGCCTGCTCCGACAGCCAGATCACCTCACCACTTCCGGCAGGCACCCAACTCAGCACCTGCGCACCCTGCAAGCTGATACGGGCACTGGCCTGACTATTTTTAATTTCAATCACCGGAATACCACCACCGCCTTTTTTAAAGACAAGACTGTGATCGGCCTGCTCAAGTGAAAAATCTTTATTTAATTGCTCTACTTCAGCTATGCTCATTTTTATATACTCCACCTGTTAATTGTTTTAAATATTTATTATTTTGTCTTTGCAAGCATATTCATTAAAATTCGATGAACACGCTACGCTTTCCAACTCTATAACTAATCGGATTTAGCTGAACCACTGCCAGCCTTGATGCAAAACACAATAAAAAGCGAATCCCAGCTATCGTAGCCTTCAAGCTTATCAATGTCTTCCAGATCTGTCTGATTTTTTAAATACTCCTCCGACTTTGCAATATGCGCGTCGTCAAAGCCGTTTAGTTTGATTACATCAATCGCCGCCTGAGAAGGCGTCCACTGGCTTAGTAGTTTGCTCATACTTTCTTTCCAATCGGCTCAAGTACTGTTAACAGCAGTATTTTCAAACATCCATCATATTCAGCTCTGTCAGTATTTTACCTTCACCATATCCTTAAAACTAGATCGCTGCCATTTGGCCTGAGTCAGCAACCACGTCTCCTGTTTAGCAAACTGCAATTCAAACTTATATATTCGTGCTCGCAAACCGGCGAGCGCACCAGCATCGGCAATCACGTTACCGGCCATCGCTACATACAGCGTTACAGCGGCCTTGCTCTGCCCATCATTAAAAACCACATCATCAACTTTGGTAAACAGATGAATATTTTTGTGCATGAAGAAATACGTCCGCAGCTGATTAATCAGCTGCTGCTTGCCGATACCCTTATGATCGCGGTACGTCTCGTCAATCAACAGCGCCAGATCATCATGGCTGCGATTTTCCGCCGCGAGCGTCGCCGAGTCTATCGCCTGTCGAATCAGCTCTTCATTGGAAACTTCGTCGTCCGAGCAGGCGGTGATAAAAAATAGCGCACAAATAACGCTGCATAGTGTTAGTTTTTTAATCATAAAATAGTGTGCTTAGTGTTTCAGGAATTTATTTACCAGGGCTCACTCCTTCAGCTTGATTCGCAGCTCTCCATCTTTAACCTCAAGCTCTTCCACGCCTTCGTTTATCGCCTGCCAGAAGCCTCCAGCCTGACCGAACTCCTCGATAAGATTGGTGTTTTTCATATTGCCCATCCAGGCGTTCGGTAATGGCACGCCCCACACACTCACTCCTCTGAGGGTGGCGACGGGACGGCCATCCAGCAAGCGCAGTTCCATGCCCGCGTTGATCTTGATTGTATTGCCGCCTAGAAAAGGAAAATCCGGGTCCAGATGCACCAGCAATTTGGCGCTGGCCAGATTCTCCGAAAGATCAATGGCCAGCCTGCTGGCGAGATCGGTGTTTTTCGACAGCAAGGCATTCAGCTCTTTTTCACTCAGATGAATTTCACGGCTGGCTCCCGCTTCGCTGTAGGCCTCCGGCTCAAGCCGGGACGGCGTCGGTGATGGCGCACCGCCCGCAAGTTTCTGAAGCTTTCGATCAAGCCGTTGCTGTTCCTTTTCACTGAGCTGCACCGGCTTAAACGCATCAGGAAACAGATAGGCATTCACTGCCCAGTAACCCACGCCAAGAGTAACGGCCATGGTAATCACGACAATACCAAAAGTGCGCCAGCCATTGCCGGCGGGCGAAGTCGGGGGCATAGCAGATGATGATTCTTTAATCATGGCAAATACAGGACTCTTACTTAGCTAGTAATGGGATGATAACCACAATTCAACTACAGGTCATTTTAAAAGTCCAAAGAATACAGCACTTAGCGCTTCAACCGACCAGCAACCTGATCAATCGATCGAAAAATCACCGGAGATATCGAATCAACCTGAAATCAAGGGCACTGATTTGTTCATTGGTGATTACAACATTTAACAAGTGGTTGATATAAATAAGAAAAACCGTATTCTGTCAGCATTCAACATAAACTAACGATGGAGTTATCATGGCACTCATCCTTAAGTCTAAGTCTTTTGAAAACGGCGCTGAAATCCCTGATAAATACACCTGTAAAGGCGATGATATTTCTCCACCCCTCAGCTGGGAAAACGTGCCGCAAGGCACTCGCAGCCTGGTACTGATCATCGACGATCCCGACGCACCCGATCCTGCGGCACCAAAGAGAGTCTGGGTTCACTGGGTGCTGTACAACATTCCGCCGGATATCGGCCATCTGGCTGAAGACACCTCCAGCGCCAACCTGCCCTCCGGTACAGAGCAAGGCCTCAATGACTGGCAAAACCGTGGCTACGGCGGTCCCTGCCCGCCTGTTGGTCGTCACCGCTATTTTCACAAACTGTACGCGCTCGACAATGTGCTTAAAGGCCTGAACAACCCGACCAAAGCCGACATTGAGGCCGCCATGGAGGGACATATTTTAGAGCAGGCAGAACTAATCGGCACCTGCCAGAAATAAACCGGTTGGAGCTTGCTAGATACCGGTGAATGCGCGTGGCACTCCCTTGAAAGTGGCTTTTCAAGTACTGCCACAGGTCATCGCAGGAGCAAACTGCTGTGTATCCATCAAGATTCTGTGGGTTTTCCCATTAATGCATATGGCAAGATTATGTCATTCCACTACAAATCCAGATTCCAGCTTCAGAGAACAGCAACATGCTAAAAGCACAACAGGCGGCACCCGATTTCAATGTCGACAATGAAAACAATCAAAGCATCAGCCTGAGCGATTTCAAGAACAGGAAAAATGTCGTTTTATATTTCTATCCCAAAGACGACACCCCCGGCTGCACCATCGAAGCCAACCAGTTCACCGCACAGGCCGATGAATTTGCCGCGCTCGACACCGTCGTCATCGGCGTCAGCAAAGATGACTGCGCATCGCATCAGGCTTTTATCGAAAAGTATGACCTTAAAGTTATGTTGCTGGCCGACACCAGCGGTGAACTCTGTGAAGCCTACGGCGTATGGCAGGAAAAGGAAAAAAATGGCGAGAAGAAAATGGGCATCGTGCGCTCCACCTTCATCATAGATAAGCAGGGAAAAATTGTAGAGGCTGAATATGGCGTCAACCCGGAAGGCCACGCCCTGGCTGTTTTAGAAAAACTGAAACAGCTTTAAGCAACAACGATGGACATGAAAAAGCCTTTGCCCATCCTACTGTGACAAATTCATTTTAGTGCATATCTGAATACAGATAAAAGAATGATTTATTCACCGCATATGAATTATTTTACCAGCGCCACATAAGCCACAAAACCAAGCCACGATAGCGCCAGCAAAACCCACGGTAACTTACTGCACCTGACCTTTTCTGAACCGTAAGCTTCGTCGGTTGCCACTTCGGCTGATATCCTGTTCACCGATGCCTTGTTCAGTTTCTTGTCCAGCTCACGCGCCTTATGGCTTTGCTTCTTTTTATACTGCTCAATGCCTTTCTGTATACCCTGAGCGATCAGCTTTGTTTGCTCTTTGGTCTGCCCCGGTCTTTGTGTGCCGCGCGCAATTTTCTGGGCGTCCTCTTTAGTTTTATCTGATGCCTGATTTTTTTTTGAATATTTAGCCATATCCACCTTAATTTATGTTTTGTGCTTTAGTAACTCCTGCAGATGCAGAAACAACATAGTTTTTGTTAATCTCGCTATTTGTAGGGGTTCGTACCTCACACCAACCTACGGTTCTATCTCTGACTGCTCATCCGCCCCATGCTTTCCATAACAATGAGCCACCACTGAGCAATAACAAGCCGCCAATAATGGCCATCTGCTGCCGGTGGCTAATGCCCAGATGCACCCTGTTGCCCAGGTAGAGACCCAACATCATTAGCGGTAGTGCCAGCAACAGGGCAGTTAACATCTCAGTCTGAAGCAGCAGGCCGAAAATCAGAAAGGTGATTATACGCAACGCACCATCAAACATGAACAGGCCCGACAAAGTGCCGCGCAATTGCGTTTTATCATGCAAACGATGCGACAGGTAGACCACATAAGGCGGGCCACCTGTGCCAAACAGCGCGCCGATCAAACCACCAATCAAGCCGGTGGGCAGTGACCACCAGCGACTGATCGGCTTTTCACCGTGCACATTAAACACATAGCGCAAGCCGAAAATAATCACAAACAAAGCGAGCGCTACCAGCAGTGGCTCTCGCGGCAAATTCACCAGTAGGAACGTACCGAGCAGAATGCCGATAATGCTCGCCGGTATCAAAAATTGAATTTCATCCCATCGAACCTGTAAACGTGTATGACGGCTGAGCACCACAGACGCCACAAAATCCAGCACCAGCACCATCGGCACAACAAAAGTCAGAGGCAGAAAATGTGCCAACAGCGGTATAGCAATTAAGCCGGAACCAAAACCGGTAATGCCGCGCAAAAAATAGGCAAACAACAGAATAAAAAATGCGGCAAGGTAAACTTCGGGGGTCATATCGGGATTGAGTCCTGCGGTTGTTATTTCGGATTGACTTTAAAGTAGAAAAATTAACTCACATGAGTTAAAGACACGTCCATTTCCAATTATTTTTATAGTTAGATTAATTCGTTCATATGATAAGCAAAGCGAAGTGCACCTATTAATTATTTTGAAGGAGAGTGCACTTACTAACAAAACACATGGAAAGGATACCCTTCAATCAAGACCGTCAGCAGCAGGGATGCTGCTGCCGAGCGTACACGGATGTATTCTCAGCACGTCTTGATTGAAGGGTATCCTTTCCATGTAACTCAATAGTATGTCAGCAAAGATGGACACACAAGCGCCTTTGGCCATCTACAAATCCAGATGCCGATGCAGCCAGCCATACCATTCATTGAGTGCCGCCTTGTCCAGCGCGCCAACTGAAGAGCGCTTGCTGAGCGCATTAACATAAATTGCTTCCCCTTCCAGCGTGCAGGAGGCACCGCCCGCTTCACTGAAAATCAGTTGACCTGCCGCATAATCCCAGATACTGGACGCACCGTGCAGGTAAACATGGACGCGTGATGCCGCCAGCCAGCACCAGTCCAGCGCGACCGAACCATAGCTGCGCTGCGAAGCATAAGGCTGTTGCTCAACAAGATTCATCGCCAGTGGCTTGGGCAAGCGCTTAAAATCTATCAGCGCCGTACATTTTGACAGCGGCAGATCAGTCGGCCTGACCTTCAAAGGCGCATCATTGATAAAAGCACCCTGCCCGCGCACGGCTACAAAGCACTCATCGCGATTGGGATCATAAACAATGCCCAGCGTCGGTACACCACGCTCAATCAGCGCCAGCGAAACCACATAATACGGCGTACCCACCGCAAAGTTACTGGTTCCATCCAGTGGATCAAGACACCAGAGCGAATCGCTACTCGTCAATAACGATTCTTGCTCATCCGCCGTCATCTCCTCACCCAGAAGCTCGGTCTCCGGATAATGCTGTTTCAGCTCACGCGTAATGCGCGCCTGCACTGCCAGGTCGGCTTCGGTAACAAAACTGCCATCGGCCTTGGTGCTACGCTGAACATCGGCAAAGCGAGGCAGCAGCTCTTCGTGTGCAGCGGTGATGATGATCTGCTTTAAAACAGAGAGGTCGTAGTACATTGAATGTATTCTCTCCAAAATTATTAAAAACAACAGTGTATCGTTCTCACACTTCAATGTGGGAACGATGACATTCTTATTATTCGGCCCGTATTAAACCATATCATCACTGTTTTTAGGTGGTTGTGAGTGAGAATCAAGGACGTTATAGTCTGTGTATATAATTATTCGATTCGGCCCTTTCCAGACTGTCACTTTTACGAGATTCTGCTTATGAACGCTCTACTTCGTTTTCTCCTGCGTGTTGTTTTGTATGGCTGTTTTTTATTGGCTACTACGACGGTGTCGGCGATGAGTTCGAATCCAGAAGAAGAGTCGGAGCCAGTAGCTGCTGAGGATAGCAGCGCGGTGAAACGGGGGACGCAGTATGAGCAGCGCGACCCGGAGGCGGATGCGCGCGCGGCCATCGAGCGAGGTGATTTACGTTTGCTGGGTTTTGCGACACGGGTGACGTCACTGCCGGGTGTGGTGGCGGAAGACAAAGAGGCTGCGCTGGCGGCCTGCGGCGTGCGCCTGCTGGAGGGCTTTGGCGATGTAATTCGCTCTGATGAAGAGCTGGCGGCGATGCAGCAGGCGTCGGCGTATGCGAAGCGCTATAACGCGGTGATGCTTGGGGTGTGTTTGGGGGATAAATAAGCGTACCGTGTGGCCACACAACTGTGCTTACCTGCGACTACGGGTCAACCCTGCATGTCATACCGGCGTAGGCCGATATGTATTTTTTAGGAGCTGGCAGTATCCGCTTATTCAGTCGGTGATTTACTTGCGCAAGACTAAGGGACGGGCAAATCTGAGCAGGGGTGTGAAGAGCAGCAGGAGCAGCCAGTAAACGTTGAGTGTGCCGCCGCCTCCGCTGGAAGGAGGCGGCGACGGGATGATGGTCGCAGTGCCGCAGTCGTAGCTGCCGCCGATGATGTCGGTGGGCAGACTGCCTCCACCGATTGCGCCGATGGCAAAATCAACATCGGAGATATCGAAGAAGATATTGTTGGTGCAAGCGATTTTTATTCTGGCGTTATTGGTGATGCTGTTGGGCAGGCTGACGATTTCGACGCCGTCGTTAAACGTAGTGCCGCCGACAAGGCTGCTGAAAATGGTGCCGCCATCGGTGGAGAGCAGGATATCGACATTGGCACAACTAACCGGCAGCTGTTCGCTACAGGCGGCGTTCCACTGGATGGATTGCAGCTGTGCTGAATTGAGCGTGACACTGGTATTCGGCTGCAAAACTTTGAACGGGCCAGTGTTGGCGTTGACTGCAATTTGCATGTCATCTTCATCAACGCCGCCGTTGCCGTCGCGCGCGGTGAAGCGGAAATTCAGGATGCGGTTTTCGATGGGCAGGGTTTCGGCTTTGTCGGGTGTGTTGCTCAACTGGGTTGTGAGCTGAGGGAAAATCCTTACCGGTGTGGCCACCGGTTTGAACGATCTGAACAAAGCATTATTGCCGAGATCAGTGCCGTAGGTGGTGTCATCAGTGGCGTCACCGGTGTCCATCTGGTCCCACTGAAAGGTCATGAGATCGTTTTCCGGGTCGGTCGCGGAGCCGGTGAGTACAAAGGCAGTGCCGCCGGGGATGGCATAATCTAAGCCGGCGTTTGCCAGGGGAGCGTTGGAACCTGTTATCGGGTCGGCGCAACTTTTACCAAGACCTATGCGCGTGTAATTTACAATCTCGGCGATACTGCCGGCGTGGAAAGTGACGTCAGAATTTTGACGCACATCTTCTACACCACAAATGCCGGCGTAGGCCATGATGGTGGAGCCACTGCCCGGCTCGAATGCGGTGGCGGCATTGCGGTTGTTCGCGCAACTTTCGGTGGTGCCGTTAAAGCTGTGATTGGCGCCCAGCTGGTGGCCGATTTCGTGGGCGAGTATGTCGATGTAAAAGGGATCGCGAGAGGGATCAGTATCGCCGGATGCACCGCGGGCCTTGTAATCAGGCCGACAGGCTACGCCCAGTCCGGCCAGGCCGCCGCCGGAGGTGCTTAACACGTGGCCGATGTCGTATGCTGATGAACCCAGTACTTTATCAAGGTTAGTCTGATTCTCTTCGAGCAAGAGCGAAGCATTGGTCGGGGCGTTATAGGGATCGCCTGAGGCATCGGTATAAATAATCCGATCATTATTGTCGACCAGAATAAGTTTAATAGCCAGATCGCGTTCATAAATTTCATTGATCCGGCTGATTGCTGTATTAATTTCAGCCAACGTATTAGCAACAATACCACCCCCTACTTTCTGACTGTATTCACCGGTAGCGGCAACAGCGATGCGGTAGCTGATTTTGTCACCTGTGCTGGTGCGCGCGGCGGTGACTAGCTCGGTGGTTTTAAACTCTTCCACCGGGCTTTGTGTATCTGACTCGGTTTTTACGCCGCAGGAGAATTCTCTGCTGGCGGTGCTGACGTAATTATGTTTGTAGTAACTGTAATACTGCTGATCGGAGTCAGGCACGGGATCGATGAAGACTTCACCGCCAGGCGTGAACAGGTAACCACGAAAACCATTGGGGCCGAGGTTGAGTACGCCGCGGATGCCGGCATCACTTACGGCGATGGCCTTGTAGGTTTTTATCTGCGGATATCTGGCCGCCAGTTCCGCTGCCATGACCGAAGATTCATAGACATTAAAGGTTTGCAGGTCGCCATCGGGCATGGGCAAATCGAACTGTACCGTTGCCGGCGATTTTGCCAGCTGACCTGTGGGCAGGGTTTCGGCATTGGCGAGTGCGGTTTTGAGCTGATCGTACCTGACTGAAACGCGGCGCGAGTTTTTGTGTGGATCGGGTTGTGCTGCTGAGATAGAAACGGCCGATGCAGCCGCAGCCGACGGGTTTTCATCTGCATCCGGTACATCGGACCAGAGCGATTCCGCCAGCAGGGGTTGCGGCAGAAGCATGAGAAGCGCGAGGGCTATCAGGTATTTATTTGTTCGACCATTCATGATTTAACTGAAAAGTAATTAATCGACAGATATGCCGATGAACACCGATAAAAACAAATACTGCATCTATCCGGGTTCACCTGCGCTCATCTGAAGATAACTCTGGCTCTGAATCCGTCTGCTCACAACCCTGTGATCAAATGGTTATTAATCGACTACTTGTCACCAAACGGATGCGCCAGAATGATGGTGTCATCGCGTTCCGGGCCGGTGGAAATGATATGCACCGGTACGCCGACAATTTCTTCCATACGTTTCAGGTAATTTCTGGCTTTTTCCGGTAGAGAATCATAATCGCGAATGCCTTCGGTGGTTTCGGTCCAGCCCGGCATCTCTTCATAAACCGGCTCGCATTTTTCAATGGCGTCGGCACCCAGTGGCGGCAGTTCCAGCAGCTGGCCGTCATATTTATAACCGGTACACAATTTCAGTGTTTCCAGGCCGTCGAGCACGTCCAGCTTGGTGATGCATAAACCGGTCAGGCTGTTGATTTGTGCTGCACGGCGCAGGGCCACGCCATCGAACCAGCCGCAACGACGGCTTCGGCCGGTGGTGGCACCGAACTCGTGGCCTTTGGTGCCCAGGTGGTTACCAACATCATCAAACAATTCAGTCGGGAACGGACCGGCACCCACGCGGGTGGTGTAGGCCTTGGTAATGCCCAGCATGTAATCCAGATCACCGGGGCCGATGCCACTGCCGGTGCAGGCGCCGCCAGCGGTAGTGTTCGATGAGGTGACATAGGGATAGGTGCCCTGATCAATGTCGAGCAATGTGCCTTGCGCGCCTTCGAACATAATGTTGTGGCCCTGCTTGCGATAATCATCGAGCATGCCGGGGATGTCTGCGACCATGGAGAGCAGTCTGTCGCGGTAACCCAAAACTTCATCCAGCACCTGCTGATAATCGACTTCATCGACCTTGAAGTAATTTTTCAGAGTGAAGTTATGGTACTCCATAACGCCGGCCAGTTTTTCCTTGAAGGCTTCGATGTCACCGAGGTCGGCCAGACGAATGCCACGACGGGAAACTTTGTCTTCGTAACAGGGACCAATGCCGCGACCGGTGGTGCCGATGGCGGTTTTGCCGCGCGCAGTCTCACGCGCCTGATCGAGGGCGATGTGATAGGGCAGAATTAACGGACAGGCCGCAGAAATTTTCAGGCGCTTGCCGGCGGGTACGCCGCGCGCTTCCAGTTCGCCCAGTTCTGTGAACAGGGCTTCGGGTGAAAGCACAACACCGTTACCAATCATGCACATTACGTGTTCACGCAAGATGCCTGAAGGTATTAGATGCAATACCGTTTTTACACCGTCGATAACCAGTGTGTGGCCGGCGTTATGTCCGCCCTGAAAACGAACCACTGCGGCTGCGCGATCTGTTAACAGATCAACAACCTTCCCCTTACCCTCATCGCCCCACTGACTGCCGAGCACGACAACATTTCTTGCCATGGTTAAAAACCCTTTTAAATAATTAATATTGAATATTTTTATTATTGACCAATAAGGTTATCAGTCAGTTAAATATCTACTACCTGCCACTCATCTTCTATCAGCTGCAATTGCTGATTACATTGCATGGCTTTAGCGTCACCGCCTTGCCCTGCTAATTGTTCAATCACGCAAATTCCCTGTGCACGAATTTCACTAATCTTTTTCTGCAAAGCTGAATCGATAACCGCCGGTGCATAGACGCGACTGGTTTTTGAAAACTGTCGAGTGGTCAGATTATCCAGCAGTTTTAAATCGGTACTGAAACCGGTGGCGGCACGGGCGCGACCGAAAATCCGGCCGATGTCGTCATAACGACCACCGCGTGCAATCGCTACGCCTGAGCCGGGCACGAAAGCGGCGAAGACGACGCCGGTCTGATAATGATAACCGTGCAGTTCTGCCAGGTCGAAATTAAAGCCGACATCGGCAAAACGCGCCATGATCAGTGTCGCGGTTTTTTCCAGATAATCAATCGCAGCATGAACGCTGGCATGGGCTTTGGCGAGCTGTGTGCGCGCACGTTGCAAGACATTAATGTCCCCATTCAACTCGGCCAGACTTGCTAACATTTCACGCACGTCATTATCGATATCGAGTTCGGCCAGCATCTGCTGAATTTCAGGCACGGCCTTACGTTGCAGCATTTCAAACAATCGGCCTTCATCTTCTGCATCCAGCCTGGCCTGTTTGGCCAGACCTTTGTAGATGTCGACATTGCCGAGATCAACCACTACGTTGTCGACACCGGCGACTGCAAAAGTGTTCAGCATCAACCCCAGAATTTCGACATCGGACTCCACACCGGCATGGCCGTACAGTTCAGCACCTACCTGTAACGGGCTGCGGCTGCCGCCAAAGCAATCCGGACGGGCATGCAAAACGGTGCCGATATAACACAGCCGTGTCGGTACATCACGATTCAGCTGATGTGCGTCAATGCGCGCCACCTGCGGCGTCATGTCGGCACGCACTCCCAGGGTTCGACCGCTGACCTGATCAATCAGCTTGAAGGTTTGCAGGTCGAGGTCGCGGCCGGTGCCGGTTAACAGCGATTCGATATGATCAATGAACGGTGGCATCACCAGCTCATAACCCCATGTAGCATAGAGGTCGAGCAGGTCACGACGCAGAATTTCAAGGCGCGCTGCATGTTCCGGCAGCGCCTCTTCAATTCCTTGGGGGAGTACCCAGTGTTCTTTGCTCGTCATTACCAATACCGTTATTATTTTTGTTGTCGCACTATCGACTGAGATAGAGCACCAGCACACCAATTAGCATACTGGCGAAGCCGATTATCCTGAGCGTTTTATCCGGGAAACGACTTGCCTGGAGCATTGCCTGACGCCAGCCTTCCGGGCTTAAAAAGGGCATTATGCCCTCTATTACCAGCACCAGAGCAATGGCCCTGACAAGATCGTCCCACATATTTAAAACGCCTTAACTATTTTGCGTTGGGATTTTTAAAGTACTTGAAGTACTCGGAATCCGGCTCAAGCAGAATAACGTCATCGCTGGCGGAGAAGTTTCCGGTATATGCATTCAGGCTTCGGTAGAACTTGTAAAATTCACGATCTTTACCGAAAGCATCGGCATAAGTTGCTGTCGCTTTAGCATCACCATCACCACGGGCAATTTCTGAATCGCGGTAGGCTTCGGCTAGAATGACGGTGCTTTGGCGATCGGCATCTGCACGAATACGTTCCGCTGCTTCTTCACCTTTTGAACGCAAATCGCGTGCTACCAGTTCACGACCGGTACGCATACGATTATATACCGAGCTGCTCACTTCCGGAGGCAGTTCGATTTTCTTGATGCGCACATCAACCACCTTAATGCCCAATGTATCGGCTTTTTCTGAAGCTCTATCCGTCATCAGGCGCATTATGTCGGTACGTTCACCTGCTACCACTTCCTGAATGGTGCGTTTACCAAACTCGGCACGCAGACCATTGTTAATGACCTCGTACAACAGCGCACCAGCCGTGTTTTCATTACCACTGGTGGTCTGATAGTAGGTCGCTACATCTTCGATGCGCCACTTAACATAGGAATCAACAATCAGGTATTTCTGCTCGATGGTGGCAAAGCTGCCGGGGCGAGTATCGATCGTTAAAATTCGCTTATCGAATTTCTTAACTTCATTAAACGGGTAAGGCAGCTTCCAGTGTAAGCCGGGTTCATAATCGGCATCGACGATTTCACCAAACTTAAACAGAATCGCATGTTGCCTTTCATCAACAAAAAACACACTCAGATAAATGACTAGCAATACGAGCGGCAGAAAAATTTTCAATACATTAGCCATTTATCTAACCTCTCTTGAACGTGTGTTGTTATTGCTTTGTTGGCGAGTCAAATCTTTTAAGATATCACCTCGCTGCGACTCCGTCATAGAGGCGCTACCCGAAGTTCCATCGCGTGACATCAACTTATCGAGAGGCAGGTATAAAAGATTATTGCTACCTTTAACATCAATCATAACTTTGGAGCTTTTGTTCAACACCGACTCCATCATATCCAGATACAGACGATCACGAGTGACTCCCGGCGATTTATTGTATTCCAAAAGCAGCTTAGTAAAACGTTCGGCCTCACCTTCCGCTCTGGCGACCACTTCCTGTTGATAAGCATCCGCTTCTTCCAGAATACGTGCGGCAGCACCACGTGCATCCGGTAGAACCTGGTTACGATAGGATTCGGCACCATTAATAGAACGCTGATAATCTTCACGCGCCTGAATAACGTCCTGGAATGCTGCACGCACCGGTTGTGGCGGATTCACATCCTGAATATTAACTTCAACGATGGACAGACCTGCGCCATATTGATTAACAATGTCCTGTACGGTATTTTGTATTCTCATGGAAATTTCACCACGCCCTTCGGTGATAATGAAATCCATTTTACTTTGACCGACAATCTGTCTGACAGCAGCTTCAATCGCCTGATTGAGCGTCAATTCCGGATTGCTGACATTAAACAAATAGTGTTCCGCGTTATCGATTCGATATTGCAGACTGCCCTGCAGTTCAATGATGTTTTCATCCTGAGTCAACACGGTGGCTTTATAAGGAACCTGACGGCGCTCCTGAACGTTTACCTTTTCCACTGATTCGAGAGGTGTGGGCAAATGCCAGTGAAGACCACTGCCGACGGTATCAACATAAGCACCAAAACGTAAAACGACGCCACGTTCAGCTTCCTGAACTTTGTAAAAACCGGTCGCCATCCACAATAGGGCAATAATAACAACAATTACACCCAGGCCGATTCCAGCACCGGGAACGGATGATTTTGAACCACCGCCACCGCCGCCAAAAAGAGCACTAAATTTTTTCTGCAACTTCGACAGAATCTCATCGAGATCCGGCGGTCCCTGATCGTTGCCGCGATTACCGCCGCCCCAGGGATCTTTTTTGTCGTTGCCGCCAGGTTCATTCCAGGCCATGCAATACTCCTACTTTTATATTATGAAGGGCGGCTGTCCTGTTTGGAAAACAGCTGCCAAAACAGATAGCATTTTAGGGATGTTAGAGCGTCCCCGCAAGCTACGATGAGATTTAGAGTCGTAAATACCGACTCAAGTGGCCGGCGCGGAAAGCAGCATATCATCAGTGAGCCCTTCTCGCTGAAGCAATTGCTGATAATCACGCCTTGAAATTCTAACATTTAGATGAGAGCGGCCGGCTTCGTCGACGCTTTCGGATTTCACCGCACTCAATTCAAACAGTCTGGCGCGAATTTTCGCCTGCGCCGGTTGCAGCATGATTTTACCTGAAAGGACGTCCTCACGAAAATAATCGGTGAGCACTTTTTCAAGCAAATCAATGCCTTCGCCGGTTACGGCGGAGAGCCAGACCCGCTTAACCGAGCCATCACTGTGATAATCAATGCGTGGTTCGGTGCCTGTCTGGTCGACTTTGTTCATTACCTGAATTAAATAGACATCATCAGCACCGATCTGGTTCAGTACGGTTTCGACCTCGTCGATATTGCCCTCCCTGTTATCGTCGGCAGAATCGATGACATGCAGCAACAGCTGCGCCTCGGTGGTCTCCTGCAACGTTGAGCGAAAGGCATCGACCAGATCATGCGGCAGATGGCGGATAAACCCGACGGTATCAGCCAGAATCAACTTGATGTCGCCGGAAAGCTCCACCCTGCGCAGTGTCGGATCGAGCGTCGCAAACAGCTGGTCCTGGACATAGACGTTGTCGTCGGCAAGGCGATTAAACAGCGTCGATTTACCGGCATTGGTGTAACCCACCAGCGAGACGGATGGAATCTCGGCTTTACGGCGTGACTGGCGACTCTGGGCGCGCTGTTTGCGCACCTTTTCCAGCCGCTTGTTGATCTGCTTAACGCGCAGATTAAGCAGCCGACGGTCAGTTTCCAGCTGGGTTTCACCCGGCCCCCTGAGACCGATACCGCCTTTCTGGCGCTCGAGGTGAGTCCAGCCGCGAACCAGACGGGTCATCATGTGTTTGAGCTGTGCCAGTTCGACCTGCAACTTGCCCTCGAAGGAGCGCGCGCGTTGAGCGAAGATATCGAGAATCAAACCGGTTCGGTCCAGCACTCGACATTCGAACAGCCTTTCCAGATTTCGCTCCTGCGAAGGGGTCAGCGCGTGGTTAAACAGCACCACTTCGGCCTCGTGCTGCTTGACCAGGTCAGCGATTTCACCGGCTTTGCCCAGCCCCACAAAATAGCGGGTTTCCGGCTTGCTGCGGCTGGAGGTGACAACATCTATGATGGCCGCCCCTGCCGAGGTCACCAGCTCCTTGAATTCGTCGAGGTCTTCCCGGCCCGCCTCTTCCCAGATATCCATATGCACCAGAATGGCACGCTCGCCTATCTCTGCTCGATCAAACATAGGCGGGACGGCTGGCTTGTGAATGACGGAGTAATGAACGGGTAATTAATAATGGCTTCATATATTCAATAAAAACAGACTGGATAATCGACAACGGCCGCCTGAGGCGACCGCTGCAGTACGCTACTGGCTTTGGCTATATTCAAATACGGTTATGCTCGTTATTATCATTGTCTACTTCTTCACTCCATTTAACCTGGCGTGAGGGTACGACGGTTGATATAGCGTGTTTGTAGACCATCTGCGTCACGGTATTCTTCAACAGTACGGAGAATTGGTCGAATGATTCTATTTGCCCCTGTAACTTAATACCGCTAACTAAATAGACGGCTACCGGAATACGCTCTTTACGCAAGGCATTCAGGTAAGGGTCTTGTAAATGGTGCCCTTTTGACATTGTGTTAACTCCTAATTATTATTTTTAAAATTGGCTGCATCTTTAACTTTGTATTTAATATATGGCCAAAATCCGGTTCCACAAGCCCTACTGATAAATATACTCGTTTAATCATAGTAAAAATTTGAGATTTTTCAGTACTTTCCCGACATTAAGTGCCTCGGGGTCAATAAAGTTGCAGTCGCTTTCACTTCTCAGCCAGGTCATCTGCCTTTTCGCCAGCTGCGCCGTGGCGGTGATGGCTTTTTCGCGCATGGTGGCGTAGTCGTAGTGTCCGGCCAGATAGAGCCAGACCTGACGATAACCCACCGCCCGCATTGAAGGCGTATTCAGTGATAAATCGCCCCGTTCGTAGAGCGACCTGACTTCATCAATCAGCCCTTCGACCAGCATGGCGTCAAAACGCTGTTCAATGCGTTTGCGCAATTCCACCCGGTCTGGTGGCATCAGTGCGATTTTGACAACGCGATAGGGAAATAGTTGCTGACTTTGTTCCTGCCAATGCGCGGTGAGCGATTTTCCTGATATTTCATACACTTCCAGCGCCCGCAGGACTCTTTGCGGATCGTTCGGGTGCAGCCTTTGCGCCGCGACGGGGTCAACTCCGGCGAGGCGATGATGCATGGACTCGATGCCGTTTTGCTCCGCCGCCTCGAGCAGTCGCCCGCGGACTTCAGGGTCGGAGTCGGGCAGATCGGCCATGCCTTTCTGCAGCGTGTTGAAATACAGCATGGTGCCGCCCGCGAGGCAGGGTGTTTTACCGGCCGCACTGCTTCCGGCCATTTCGGTGAGGGCGTCATCACAAAATCGACCGGCTGAATAGGCCTCGGCGGGATCGAGGATATCCACCAGTTTATGCGGCGCTCTCAGCAATGTGGCAGGATCGGGTTTAGCGCTGCCGATATCCATGTCGCGGTAGACCATGGCGGAATCGACGCTGATGATGTCCATATCAAGCTGTTCGGCGCAGGCGATCGCCAGATCGGTTTTGCCGGTAGCGGTAGGACCCATGATGAATACGGCAAAGGGGGCGTCGTCGTGATCTCCGGCTTGTGTAATTAATTTATCCATAGTGGTTTATACATTGAAGCCTCAGTTTGAAAAAGCCTGAATTTCTAATGACACCTGCGCTCTCATTGCCCCCTCATAAATAACTTGTCCAGCTCGGCCATGCTCACCTGTATCCAGGTGGGGCGGCCGTGGTTGCACTGGCCGCTGCGCTCGGTCATCTCCATATCACGCAGCAGCGAATTCATTTCCGGCAGCGTCAGCTTGCGGTTGGCGCGAATCGAACCATGGCAGGCCATGGTGCTCAGCACCGCGTTCATGGCTTCATCTATGCGGGTGCTGCTGCCGTGGCGTACCAGATCTGAGAGCACATCGCGCACCAATAGTTCAGCATCGGCGTTGGCTAAAATCACCGGAATCTGCCGAATCCGCAGCGCCTCCGGCGCGGTTCTGTCCAGCTCAAAACCGAGATCGCTGAAAATGTGGCTGTACTCCTCGGCACAACCGGCCTCTTTTTCGCTCACCGCCAACGCCACCGGCACCAGCAACGGCTGGGCGGCAATACCCACGCCGGTGCGGGCCTGCTTCAGGCGCTCGTAGGTGATGCGCTCGTGCGCGGCGTGCATATCCACCAGCACCATGCCCTGCTCGTTTTCAGCCAGAATATACACCCCCTGCAGCTGCGCTCTGGCATACCCCAGGGGCGGGAATTCACCCGGCGGCTGGTCGTGCTCGGCGAGGACGGTGTCGCTCTCGGCGTACAGCGATTGATAAGCGCGGGACTGTTCGGCCACCGCCAGCGACAGCGCGCCCTGCGAGCGGATAACGCCCGGCGGGTATGCGCCATGGCGGTATGAACCGTGCATTGATGAACCCTGTGCGGATAAACCCGCCGCCTGATTAAAGCCCGGCGCGGCGGAATGACCGGCAGAGGCCTCCAGTTCACTGAAATGGCTAATATTATGCGTGCCATCATTAGAAGGGCGCGTTTCCGCCAGCGATTTGTGGATGGCGCGAAACAGAAAATCATGCACCGCCCGACTCTGCCGGAAGCGCACCTCATGCTTGCCGGGGTGCGCGTTGACATCCACAGCGGAAGCGTCCATTTCCAGAAACAGGACATAAGCGGGATGCCGGCCGTGAAACAGCACATCCTGATAGGCCTGGCGAACAGCGTGAGTCACCACCTTGTCGCGCACGATTCGGCCATTGACGTAAAAATACTGCATATCCGCCTGGCTGCGCGAGAAGGTCGGCAGCCCGACCCAGCCCCATAAACGCAGGTCATCAATGACAAAATCCATGTGCAGGGCCTGCTCGATGAAGGCCGGACCAAAGACCTCGGCAATGCGTTTCTCTTGCTGCAAACGGTCGGTGGCGGCGCGTAACTGCCTGACCGGCTTCTGATTATGACGCAGGGTGATGTCCACATCGAAACGGCTGAGGGCGATCTTCTTGATCACATCATCCAGATAGCCGAACTCGGTTCTCTCGGTGCGCAGAAACTTGCGCCGCGCCGGTACGTTAAAGAACAGATCCCGAACCTCGATAACCGTGCCCTCGTTCAGCGCCACCGGGCTAATATCAAAATCCTCACTGTTGATAACCTGAATCTGCCAGGCCTCATCGGACTGCTGCCATTTTGATTTCACCCTAAGGTGGCTCA
Organism: Gammaproteobacteria bacterium; assembly: GCA_032251315.1. Lineage (GTDB taxonomy): Bacteria > Pseudomonadota > Gammaproteobacteria > SZUA-229 > SZUA-229 > LH-M37. The sequence goes on along the minus strand of JAVVEE010000012.1, from coordinate 6,807 downwards.
CCGAAGCGATGCTGGGCAAGGCCTCACCGCGAAAACCCAGGCTGCTGACATGCTCCAGCTCCTCAATGCTGCGAATTTTGCTGGTGGCGTGGGGCGACAGCGAGAGGATGAGGTCGTCCTTATGAATGCCGTGACCGTTGTCGCGAATGCGGATGAACTTCACCCCGCCCTGTTCGACATCTATTTCAATTTTGCTGGCCTGCGCATCCAGACTGTTTTCCAGCAGCTCCTTCACCACCGAAGCCGGGCGCTCGACCACCTCACCTGCGGCAATCTGGTTGACTAACTGGGTCGGCATGGCCTGAATTCTGCGATTTATCATTTGGACTATATATAAGGAGTAAAAGTGGACTATGTTAAAGCTCCGATTGCTGCATTACCAGCGGCAGGTTGATCTGTCTGATAAATGTGGCTGATTGAGTTGAGTGGTTGGGTGGGCTGCGAGGTGACTGGTTAGTGGTCTGTGAGGTGACGCGTGGGCACAAGAGCGGTGCCCACCCTACGAGGCTACATTTCTGTGCATCCCCAAGCTGTGTTGCTTGCCTGTATATTTTGTGCGAATGAATTCGCACCTACAGATAACGGTTGCACAAAAGCGCCTCCACCTGCAATCAATTCAACCAGCTGGTGATTTCGGCGGCGGTGTCCTGATCGAACTTCATGCGGAATTGCAGGTAGCCACCCTGAGCGGTGAAGCCGGCGGCGGAGAAGTCGCGGTCTTCGAAGCCATCGAAGTTATAGCCCAGACTGAGCCAGATATTTCTGGCCAGTTGGAAGCCGACGGAGACGCCGCTCGAATACTGGTAGTTGTTTGAATTACCCGAGTGCAGGGTATGCGCGTGCACGCCGAGATCAATCACTTTGGTGAAGTCATGGCGGTATTCGCCGCCCAGCAGTTGGGTGAAGCCATCGTATTCATCACCATTGAAACTGTCGATGACATATTTCACGCCATAATTTATGGCGAACTGATTCTCGTGATTGGGCTTATAGTTGGTAACTAGATTATTGATCAGTTTCCGCTGGCGCGTGGCCTCACCCAGGGCGCTGCGCTCTTCGTCCAGTTTGTATTCCAGCCGGTCCAGGATGATCCAGTTCGAGCTGCTGGGGCGATACCCCAGCGACAGGCGAATATCGGCATCGACTGAGGATGAACCATCGGTGCGGTCGGTCTCGAACAGGTGCGTGGCGGCGGCATAAGCGATGCCTTCGATTAGTTTGCGTTCCCAGTTTACAATCGCGCCGACCTTGTTCTCGGTTTCGGCATTGCGCGTTTCCAGCCTTGACACTACGGTGTAGGTTTCAGCCTTGTAGGTCAGACCCGTGGAGACGGCGGTGTAGTCATCGTTGGCAGTGCCCTGCGCAATCGGTACATTGATATTGAGCGGCACCGCACCCGGTTCACGAATGGTTTTTGATTTATCAAAGGCCACATCGCCGGACCACTGCTCGGAAATCTTGAAGCCCTGAGTCAGGCCCAGATTGGCGAAGGAGCGCGCGCCGTTTTCCTGCACATCACGGGTCACCGAAGACTGCAACTGTGCGCCCTGCCAGGGCGTTGCGCGCACACCCGCGCGTGTCATTTCAGTGTCCTGGGTTTCACCCATGGTCCACTCATTTTCAACGAACAGGTCGATCATCGGCGTCAGGAAATAATCGGCACCAATAATATAGCGCGAAGGATAATCGGTGCTGGCGTTGGCTGAACCCACGGCGGTTTCGGTATTGGCGTGTAAACGCAGCCTGTTGTCGAACAGTTTTGTACTGGCACCCAGCAACAACAGATCAGAATCCTGCGCCTGACCGGCACCGTCGGTGTCACGGGCCAGTCGCGCACCGGCTGAGAGCCCATAATTCTGCTCTGCATAATTAACATTGGCCGAAGTCACATTTCGTTCGGCGCTGGTATTCAAATTTTCTTCACGATAGGCCAGCGCATCCAGCGAGGTTTTTTCGCTCAGTCGGTAACGCCCTTCCGCACCCAGTTTACGCGTACCGGTCTGGGTACCGGACTGCTGCCCCACACCGAAACCGGCGTCTTGCTGGCGGGCGTAAATGCGACCCTGAAGCTCTTCACCGTTATGCTCAATTTCAGCCAGCATGGCGTTGCCGGAAATCGCGGTACCGGCGCTGTCACCGTCGGTAGTTGCGGCTTCTATTTTAAGTCGGGTGCGGTCAGAAATATCCAGTTTGGCGTCGGCACCCAGCAGATTATTTTCTGCCGCGAAAGTGGCATCGCGTACCGCACTCACGCCGACTTCCAGCGCATCGTCAAGCAACTTAACGGCCGCACGGCCACCGGCTGTCACGCCGCCTTTAACCGGGGAATCGACTTCATAATCGGCGACGATGTAGATCGGATTAAAGTTGCTGTCCCGGGTCAGTATCGGCTGGCGGAAATAGACCGTGCCTTCCTGATAGTCGATGTTGTAATCGAGATGACGGCGCAGCGTGGTTGATTCAATAATCACCTCACTGCGGAAGCGGTCTCTGGTTTCAATGGTAATTTTTTCACTATTGATAACCATGTCCTTGCTTGTAAATCGGTACAGCCCGGAAGTGCCGTCGCCCGGAATTTCATCCTTGACGAATTTATTGAGGTTCTCTGCCGCAAAGGCGTTGTAGCTGAAATTATCCTTCGACATTTCGGATTTAACGCCGGTCATACGGCGACTGAATTTTGATAGTTCGGTAACATTCATGCCGGAATCAAAATCACCATACAGCGCATAGAACTGTTCGCGTTCGATTTTCAGATAAAGTTTTTCGGCACTGGATGCATCATAGCGCTGGCTGCTGCCGTCACCATAGATAGTGTAATAACTGTTGGGATCGATTAACTGGTGAACGCGGTTGTCGGTTTCGTATTCGCCCTTGTCAGAATCGTAAGCAGTGGTGAGCAGCCAGCTGCCTTTAATCTTGCCCTTGGCGAAGAAGGCGATGCGTCCGTCGGTGTAGGCACCGTCTTCGTAATCGGCGTCGCTCAGGTTCTGCATGTTTCCGCTGACGCTGTTGTGGCCCATCGTGCCTTCGGCCAGACCGACCAGTATCCAGTCACGCAAATCTGGCTGCAACCAGGTTTTAATTTCATTCTCCGCATCTCCGGCAAACGGCAAACTAATCACTACCTCACCCGAATCACTGGTCGGCTCGAGTTCGATTAACGCGATGCCTTCGGCACCGACCTTGAACTGCGGTGTTTTGCGGTCGAGGCCGGTGAGGCGATTTTCATCCAGCGCCTCAACTTCCTGTTTTGAAATATAGGGCGCGTTGACTTCGAAATTGCCGAGCGTACCCGGTCTGACCCGATGACCGTTTTTATCATACAGTCGCAACGCAATCACCGGCGAATAGGTGCCGTCGGCCACCAGTCTGGAATATTCTTCGACCACTTCCGCGCGCACCGGCACACCGGCGTTGGCCACCAGCCGTGTCAGCCGCTGCTTTTCGTTGCCGCTACGGTCTTTAACCACAAACTCAAATTTATTTTCACCCTCTTTCAGGTGAATACCCTGCCAGTAGACGCGGGCCACGGTCGAGTCTTTATTCTTGATGGTGCCGAAGTTGAACAATGCATTCACCGGCTCACCGTTTTGCAGCAGCTGAACCTGATCTGCGGGATCGTATTTAATGGCGATATTCACTGCCGGGATTGCCGGTGAACTGTCTGTCGCCGGCATCAGCCATTCGGTACCCGGCTCGGCGGTTTTAATCCAGTACTCGTCAAAATGCTTTATCGTTGTTTGATCGCCTTGTGGTGCAAGCTTGTGCTTTTTATCAAGCGCGTAAACCGGCTGGCCGGTTAACTCGGCACTGGCCACTTCGCTTTTAGCCTGGGTGAGTTCTACACTGCCCGGATCAGCAATAACCCGGGTGGTGATATAGAGTTCAGCGCGCCGGTTTTTAGCACGACCTTCTACGGTGGCATTGGTGGCCAGCGGTTCGTTACTGCCGCGCCCTTCCAGCTTAACGCTATCGGCATTCACGCCTAATTCGCGCACCATGAATTTACTCACCGCCCGCGCACGTCCCATGGATAAATCATTATTGTTACTGAACAGCCACGAACTTCGTTTTGCCACACGCTCGCCATCGGTATGACCAATGACCTGCTTCAGTTTGACTTCCGCGCCTTCTAACTTTTCGATAATCAGGCGGATGGCTCTCTTGCTGCGCTCTGTCAGTTCCGTGCCCATCGGTTTGAAATGCGCCTGAAAAACCATGTCCCTGTTTTCGACTTTTTCACGTGCCACATTCAGCTTGTTTTTCACCGCTAACGAACGCACGCCTTTTTTCATTTCGGTATCAACAATAAACATGGCCGAAGTGATCAGCTCACCATCGGCCTTGTCTCTCAGGCGGGCGCGCAGATGCAGACGTTTCTGCCAGTCGCTGCTCAAATCGCCCAGGCGGTAAATCAATATATTGTCGGTGATGGCAGGCTCTTCGAGAGCTTCCGCACCCAGCAGGCTGCTGCCCGGAATGTAATAAGCGTTTTCCGGCAGAACCACCATCAAACGATAGTTGCTGACCGGAATGCGGCCATTGGAAAGATTAACGCTGTATTTAATCTCTTCGATATTCAGATCACTTTCCAGCGAGATAGTGGCGATATCCTGAATCGGGTCTTTCTGCCGAACGTAGAAATTGGCGCGCCACATTGTGCCGCCCTTAACGTCAACAAACTGCGAATAGGCGGTGCCGGCAAAACGGGTGTTCTGCTCACAGGCGACCACTTCGAGACTATCCGGAATGGTTTCGGTGTCGAGTTGCACCACATGCACACTCGGCGTTACGCCTTCGAAGTGATACTGTCCCTGTTCATCGGTGACCACATAACTGCCGTCTTCCATGTAGATGCGGGCATTGGCAAAGCCGGGCAGGTTTCTGTCGTCTTCACCGCAGTCGCCATTAATGACTTTACCGACGATGAAGCTGCGGCTCTTGATCAGGTCTTCATATATTTCCACCGACGCCTGCACGTTGTTTGAAGTCACGCCCAGCGCGTCTTCGGCAACAGCGGTGTTGATGGCATTACCGTTGGCAGTGCCGGCACCTACTTCGGTGACATACTTCAGTTCCACCGACTCGCCCGGCAACAGCGTGCCAACATTAAATTGCAGATCGCGACCGTTCGAGGCGATGGCGGGTTCCGCCGCTGCCGCGCCATTGATCCGCACCGAGGTAGCCTGATAGCGGAAGCCGTGCGGCAGCACATCGGTGATCAGAGTGTTGTTGGCAATGGCAACGCTGTCGATGTTTTCCAGCTTGAGCGTGTACTGCACAAAGTCGCCAACGGCGGCGCGTGTTTTTGAGGCGGTTTTGTTCAGCACCAGCGATGAAAGCCGGGGGTCTACCGGTATATCGATGTTAAGTGCCGGCCCGGCCTGCACGGCAAATATGCCTGCAAAGGAGCCATTGGCATCGAGCGCATACGGCGCGCCGGGCAACGCCTGCAAAGCCACAATCGAGAGCTGTGAAGGCGCTGCCAGGTTCGCGGGTAAGGTGAGCACAAGCTGATAGTCACCCGGCACTACCATCGGGAAGCGATATTCACCACTTGGCAGGTTATAAACCGTGCCGTTGCTGTCTGTGACCGAGCTGCCGGTGGTCACTTCGTTGGGATAAAGACTGACACCATCATCACCGTAAACCGTGGCCGGGTTGCCGACGCTGTCGAGTAGTGTGACGACCACATCATCGATCAGCGAACCATCTTCACTGTTAAAGACCTTGCCGTAGGGATCCGCCAGTGTGGAGGCGGTGCTGACATCCGTGCCGTCAAACTTATCGATATAATTCACCGTAATCCGGGTATCGGGCGCCAGCGTCAACGCGCCGTCATACTGACTGAGTGCGCCGGCGGTTGACTGCACATAACCGATGAAGTTGCCGGTATCGACGCCGGTCTCGGTCAGGACCAACTCTTCCTGATCGCCGTTTGACGAGATCACCGTCACCAATACTGTCTCCTGCAGCGCAGGGTCAAGATTCTGATCGAGATCTTCCAGCAAGACAAAAACCGGCTCGCCCGCGTGATACACCTGCACCGGGTTCAGCGTGATCGGCGTATTGGGATCGAGTATCGTGCCGCCCACGCCCGGCAAAGCGGTGACGGGATCGGGCGATGCCACAAAACCGGTTCCCGGCGGACCGCTGCTGGCGTACTGCGTGGGTACGGCAGCATTGATCGCACCCGCTCCGGTTGGATCGTATTGATGCAGCGAAACAGTCGAAGGCGTGCTGATAATGGTGCTGCTCAGCGTGACTGCATTACTGTTCACAGCCAGCATCGATCCGCCAACATCAAACGTGGCCGATGCGACATTGCTGATGCTGGTAGATGGAGGCGTCACTGCCGACACCGTTGCCGGTAGCGCCAGCATGGTTGATAAAAATAGCGTCTTCCAGTAACCACGTATTGACGTGATTACTGGAAGACGGGCTGTGTCATTTGGCTTAGCGCTGACAACACAACCAGTCTTTTTTTGCTTTTCATTTTGAGCCGGACTCTGCTGCAGCCATGCACAGGCGCGCGCAACCGCTTCGGTGTTTCGACCGAAACGGTTGCGCAGGTACTGATGCATTAGCTGCAACAAAGTATTAACTCAGCGTCCGTGCTTACTGAACGATGGCGTTGAACGTAATCGCTACGGACTCACCCGGTTTGAGTTCGCCTGCGGTGTAGGCGCCTTCAACAGGCATCAGCGTGGCGAAGTCGATGGTGATTAGCTGAGCAGCAGCACGACAACCGTCATTTGGCGCATCATCAACCGCTGTACAAGACACTATATTTGTTCTGGTGCT
>JAVVEE010000011.1:0-43569 GCA_032251315.1 Gammaproteobacteria bacterium | reverse complement strand
TGCTGCCGAGCGTACACGGATGTATTCTCAGCGCGTCTTGATTGAAGGGTATCCTTTCCATGTAACTCAATAGTATCTGCAATTTTGGGCTCGAAGCCTATATCATTGAAAGCAGTGCTGTTGTTATTCAGCTGAAAACCGTTACTATAAAGCCCCGTTCGTAGTTAAGTTACTGATTAAAGAGGAGTAAAGCTCGTGAAGTGGACAGATTCGCTGGAGGTGGCCATTGCGCTGGATGAGAAGTTTCCGGACGTGAATCCTCTATATATCAATTTTGTAGATCTGCATAAGTGGGTTTGCGGGCTGGAGGAGTTTGATGATCAGCCCGATCATTCCGGGGAACGTATCCTGGAAGCCATTCAGATGGCGTGGATTGAAGAAAAAAGCTGATTTCAAGACCCTGTAGTGCTTTCTAAACATCCTAAACCCGCGTAAAATCGCGGGTTTATTGATTTGAAATCAAAAAGTTAAGTAACTGTATCCGTATGGCCGGCAAGCGCCAGGCAATTTAATAATGAATGAAATACACATACCTGTTTTATCCGGGAAAATTAATCTACTCGATCTGGATCGTGACGGTCTGGTGGGTTTTTTCGATTCGCTCGGAGAAAAGCCTTTCCGGGCCAGTCAAATATTGAAATGGATTCATCAGCAGGATGTCGCCGATTTCCAGCAGATGAGTAATATCTCAAAATCACTGCGCGAACAGCTGGAACATCTGGCCGAGGTCAAAGCGCCTGAAGTGGTGCTGGACGAGCTGTCAGAAGATGGCACCCGTAAGTGGGTGCTAAAGCTCAGTGATGGCAATCAGATTGAAACCGTCTACATTCCGGAAAGTGATCGCGGCACCCTGTGTGTTTCATCGCAGGTGGGTTGTGCGCTGGATTGCAGTTTCTGTTCGACCGGGCGCAGAGGCTTTAATCGCAATTTGAGCACGGCGGAGATTATCTCCCAGGTCTGGCTGGCAACGCGACTGGTTAATCAGGAAAATAAACAGGGACGGGCTGTCACCAATGTGGTGTTGATGGGCATGGGTGAGCCGTTGCTGAATTTCGACAATATGGTTAAAGCGGTACGCATTATGATGGATGATTTCGCTTATGGCCTGAGCAAGCGCCGCGTCACCGTCAGCACTGCCGGGGTTGTGCCGGCGATGGATAAACTGGGGGATGTGCTGGATACGCGTCTGGCAGTTTCGCTGCACGCTACCAACAATGAGTTGCGCGATCAGCTGGTGCCCATTAATAAGAAATACCCGCTGGAAGAATTAATACCGGCGTGTCACCGCTTCATTGAAAAACAGAATGCGCGTACACGAATCACTTTTGAATATGTCATGTTAGACGGTGTCAATGATAGCGATCAGCATGCCAGAGAGCTGGTGAAGCTGCTCAAGGGGATTCCCGTCATGATGAATTTGATCCCCTTTAACCCATTTGAAGGCTCGGGTTACAAAAGCTCATCAATGAAACGCATTGAACAATTTAGCCAAATTCTGATCAATGCTGATATGACGACCGTTATTCGGCGTACACGCGGTGAAGACATTGATGCGGCCTGTGGCCAATTAGTCGGTAAGGTTGAGGATAAAAGTCGTCGCCATCGCCGTTTCGAAAAGCCCAGATTCGGGATGCAAGTATGAATACAGGTTCAATATTATTAACGCTGGCTCTGGTGCTTTCGTTGTCCGGATGCGCGAGCGGTCCGAAAACGGCACAGGAAAACCGGGATGACGCCAACCTGAAGCAGGCATCAGCCACCAACGTACAGTTGGGTGTAGGTTACCTAAGACGGGGACAGTATGAAATCGCCAAGGAAAAGCTGCAAAAAGCAATCGATCAGGATCCCAAAAATATCGACGCTTACACCACCATGGCCTTTTTGTTGATTCAGCTGGACGAGTTGGAAGAGGTGGAAGAGTATTATCGTGCGGCGCTCAAAGTTAAGGAGAAAGATCCCGGCTTACGCAACAGTTACGGTGCCTATTTGTGCCGCGTAGAGCGCACTGAAGATGCTCTGGAACAGTTTAAGCTGGCTTACAGCAGTCCGTATTATAAAACCGCATTTTTAGCCTATGCCAATGCGGGAACCTGTCTGTTTCAGGCCGATAGATATGAGGAAGCTGAAGTCATGTTACGCAAGGCACTGAAGCTTCAGCCTGAATTGCCCGATGCGCTGATTTCGATGGCTGAACTGGCAATAGCAACTGAAAATTATATGAAGTCGCGCGCCTATATTCAGCGCTACCATGCCGGCAGCAAAGCTTCGGCGGAAAGTCTGTGGGTGCAGGTGCAGGCCGAAAGAGCATTGGGCGCAAAACAACATTATTACAAGTATGCGAGACAATTACTGGCTGAGTTTCCTGAGTCTGAGCAGGCCGAGCTGGTAGAGGAGTTGGCACGCCGTGACCGAATTAAACGATACTGAAGATAAAATTGAAGATGAAGTTGAAGTTGAAGATAAACGCGTACTTTCCTTCGGGGAGCACCTGTATCTTGAGCGTAAGCGGCAAAACTATTCGATTAGCGATGTCGCTAACGCCATTCACCTGTCTGAAAAAATAGTTGATGCGCTGGAGCGCTCTGATGTGTCGAAGCTGCCGGGGCCGACTTTTGTACAGGGCTACCTGAGAATTTATGCCAAATACCTCGGTATCCCGGAAGCGCTGGTACTGGAGGAATATGCGCACGCCGTCCCGCATAAGCTGGAGACTGAATTAGAGCATCGATCAACGGTGCGGCACCAGGCGAGCAGTAATTCGACCTTCGTCAAAATGGTGACAGTTCTGCTGTTGGTGATCACTATCGCAGCGGCATTTTATGCTGCATTTAGTTATTACAAAGAGGCGATGGTGCAGGAAGAAGAGACTCAGCTGGACAACCAGGCCACTTTCTCTTTGCCGGATACCCGCCCGACGGCTCAGGATGAACTCGCTGATGGGGCATCTTCAGAAGCACTTCAGCCAGAGGAGTCAGAGCCGGCGGAAATGGAAGCGCCGACAGCGACAGATGCACCTGCAATCACAGCCGCACCTGAAGCCCCGATGCAAGAGCCCTTAGCAGAGGTCGCCGCTGATGAAAGCCGGTCCGAACCACTGCTTGTCGGTGAAGACGTTCTCGAGCTGACAACCGAAGAAGTCACCTGGCTGGAGGTTGACGATGCCAACGGCATAACTTTGTACTATGATCTGTTGCAACAGAATCAGTCCTTGAGGCTGAAAGGGGCGGCACCATTCAGGGTTTTTCTGGGTAACGCGCCACCGGTTACAGTCAGGCTCAATGACGTAGCCGTTAATATCGAAAAACGCATTCGTGCAAATAATATTGCACAATTTACAGTATCTACTGACCAGCAACAGGTCATTTTTCATTAATTTAAAAAGATTCAGGTTTCATGGCTAATTTGCTCAAATCCATCCGTGGTATGCATGATGTGCTACCCGAAGACTCGCCGCGCTGGCAGGCCTTTGAAGCAAAAGTCAGGCGACTGATGGCTTCCTATACCTACAGTGAAATTCGCACGCCCATTGTCGAATCCACCGATTTATTCTGTCGCTCTATCGGTGAAGTGACCGATATTGTTGAAAAGGAGATGTACACTTTTGAGGATCGAAATGGCGATCGTCTAACCTTGCGCCCTGAAGGCACCGCAAGCTGTGTCAGGGCCGGCATCCAGCATGGTATTTTGCATAATCAGATTCGTCGACTCTGGTACATGGGTCCCATGTTCCGCCATGAACGCCCGCAGAAGGGCCGTTATCGGCAGTTTCATCAGCTGGGCGTGGAGGCCTTCGGCATCGCCGATGCCGACATTGACGCGGAACTGATTATCATGAGCGCACGTCTATGGCGGGATCTGGGCTTAAAGGATCTGCGTCTTGAGCTGAATACGTTGGGCAGCACCGGGTCAAGAAAAAATTACCGCGCTGTGCTGGTCGATTACCTCGAAGCACATCGCGAGCAGCTGGACGAAGACAGCTTGCGCCGCATTGATAAAAATCCACTGCGAGTGCTCGACAGCAAAAATCCCGAGATGGAGGTACTCATTGCCAACGCCCCCAGTTTGCACGACTATCTGGATGAAGAGTCGGTGGAACATTTCGAGCGCCTGAAGGTCTACCTTGATGCCGCCGGTATTGCCTATACGATCAATGCTAGACTGGTTCGCGGACTCGATTATTACTGCAAAACGGTTTTTGAATGGATCACCGACAGCCTGGGCGCGCAGGGTACCGTTTGCGCAGGCGGGCGCTATGACGGCCTGGTTGAACAGCTGGGTGGCAAGGCGTCTCCCGCAGCTGGGTTTGCCATAGGCATGGAACGTCTATTGTCATTGATGGATGAAACCGGCGTCTCTGTTCAGGAAGAGCCGGTTGATGTTTATATCATTCCACAGGCATCGACTGATATCGAACGCACTCTAAATTTAGCGGAAGCAGTGCGTGAGGCTCTGCCCGAGCTGAAAGTTCAGATGCATTGTGGCGGAGGTTCCACCAAGTCACAAATGAAGAAAGCAGACAAGAGCGGTGCTGCGCTTGCGCTACTGGTTAGTGATGACGAGCCGGATCGTGTCGCTATCAAATATTTGCGCGAAGCAAAAGCGCAGCAGCTAGTGGATCAGGCTGCGGTCATTAATTTTTTAGATAAAAATAACTAGGAAAACGCAATGCAAGATTTTGAAACAGAAGAGCAGCAATTAGAAGCCATTAAAAGATGGTGGCATGAAAATGGCTCATCAATATTGATCGGTCTGGCGATTGGCGGGCTTTCGCTAGGCGGGTGGAGCTGGTACCAGAACACACAGGTTGAACATAGTCTTAAGGCCAGTGATATGTACGTGTCTGTGGTTACCCAGGCCGAAACAAGTGGCGGCAGCGCTTTTGATACCACGACCGCCGACCAGCTGGTGGCGGGTTATGCAGACACCCCTTATGCCGCACTGTCTTCACTGGTAGTCGCACAGCACGAACTGCGTACCGGCAATACCGAGCAGGCCATAACGCGTTTGCAGTGGGTAAAATCCAATGCCGTGCAGGATGAGTTCAAGCAGCTTGCTCAGCTCAGACTGGCACGACTGCTGATTGCGCAAAATAAATACGATGAAGCCTATGAGCTGCTTAGTGCCGAGCATCCCGCTGCTTTTGATGCTTTGTATGAAGAGCTCAAGGGAGATGTGTTTGTCGCTAGAAGTGAGGTAGAACAGGCGCGTATTGCTTATGACAAGGCGATCATCAGTGCAGCTAACCCCAGTCACTGGTTGCAGTTAAAGCGTCAGAATCTGGGTGCCTCCAGTTTAGGCAATGCAAAATTGACTGAGCCAGCTACATGATCGCACTGCGTTATAGCCTGTTGGTATTTGGATTGTCTCTGCTGACAGCATGTGGCGGCAGTGACGATAATGCAGAGCCACCGGCGCCGTTAACCGACTTCGAACCGACTAAAGTGTTGCACGAGCAGTGGTCGTTAAGTACCCACAGCGGCGTAGAGCAGCAATTTCTCTTTATCGAACCGCTGCTGTTGAACGACCGGATAATTACCGCCGGACGCGATGGCACTGTTACCGTGGTTGATGTGAATAACGGCAAGCGGTTGCAAAAAATTGATCTTGACACTACCTTGAGTGGCGGTGTTGGCGGCGACGACAATCTCTGGCTGCTGGCAACAAAAGATGGCGAATTAATCGCCATTGACGGGACGACCGGCCTGATTAAATGGCGGGTGAATGTGCCGAGTGAGGTTTTAATCAAACCGGTACTGTCAAAAGAGTCGGTTTTTGCCCGAACCGTTGATGGGCAGATTATCAGCCTCAGTCGTGCCAGCGGCAAACTGCAATGGAGTTACCAGCAAACCAAGCCCGCTTTAACTTTGCGCGGCAGCGGTCAGCTGGTGCTGACGCGTGACCGTATCTATACCGGTATGGCCAACGGACGTGTTGTTGCGCTCTCCGTCGATAATGGTGAAGTGATCTGGGACGTGGCACTGTCCACGCCTCAGGGACACTCTGAAATTCAAAGGCTGGTTGATGTAGATGGTCATGCTGAGCTGTTCGGCTATATTTATTACGTAGCAGGTTATCAGGGACGCATTGCCGCCATTGATGCCCAGAAGGGGCAGTTCCTGTGGGCGCGTGACTTCTCCTCTTATTCAGGCGTGACTGTGGATGCGAAAGCTGTTTATAGCAGCGATGAACGCAGCCATATCTGGGCGCTGGATCGCTTCAGCGGCGCCACCCTCTGGAAGCAGGAAAAATTGCAGGCAAGATATGTGACTCGACCGGTATTGTTTGATGATCTTCTGGTGGTGGGTGATGCAGAAGGGTACTTGCACCTCATGTCCAGATTTGACGGCAGTTTTGTTGCGCGCATTCTGGTAGATGGTTACGGTATCGGTGAAATGCTCAGCAGCGGTACCGGTATTCTCGTGCCACCGGTTGTTACCGACGATGCGATTATTGTTTCCACCCGTAACGGCATGTTGTATTCCTACCGCCTTAGTGATTTGGCGAAAGCTGAATAAACATAGCTAAATATAATTATGAATCCTGTTCTATCATTAGTGGGTCGTCCCAATGTAGGAAAATCTACATTGTTCAATGTCTTCACCAGAAGTCGTGATGCCCTGGTGGCTGATTTTCCCGGGCTCACCCGTGACCGGAAATATGGCCATGGAAAATACGAAAGCAAAGAATTTATCGTCATCGATACCGGCGGGCTGAGTGGTGAAAGCGAAGAACTGGATCAGCACATGGCCAAACAGACGCTGCTGGCGATCGAAGAATCCAACGTAATTCTTTTTCTGGTGGATGCCCGTGCCGGCTTAACTTCCGCCGATCAGGGCATTGCTGAAACATTGCGTCGAACCGGCAAACAGGTAACGCTGGTGGTAAACAAAAGTGATGGTCTGGATGAACGCACCGTCAGCAGCGAATTCTTTGCCCTGGGTTTCGGTGAACCGGCGGTTATTTCAGCATCGAACAATCGCGGTATCGGCGATCTGCTCGACTATGCGCTGCGCGACTTCGATGCGACTGAAGAAACCGAAGAGCTGCCACATGAATCAGAGCAGGGCATTAAGGTCGCCTTTATTGGTCGTCCTAATGTGGGCAAATCAACACTGGTCAACCGCGTGCTCGGGGAAGAGCGGGTGGTGGTGTTTGATATGCCCGGCACCACACGCGACAGCATCTACATTCCATTCGAGCGCGAAGATCAGCGCTATACACTGATAGACACCGCCGGGGTTCGCCGCCGCCGTTCGGTGCATGAGACGGTTGAAAAATTCAGCGTCATCAAGGCCATGCAGGCCGTCGATGAATGCAATGTAGTGGTGATGATGATCGATGCGCAACAGGAAGTAGCCGATCAGGATCTGCATCTGCTGGGCTACATTCTGGAAGCAGGCCGGGCTCTGGTCATGGTCTTCAATAAATGGGATGGCCTGGATGAGTACCAGAGGGAAAAGATAAAAAAAGAGATCGATAAGCAGCTGGGCTTTACCGAATTCGCTGAAAAGTATTTCATCTCGGCGCTGCATGGCTCCAATGTAGGCCTGCTCTACGATGCCATCGGGCGGGCTTATTCCTCAGCAGTTCGCAAGATCGCCACTCCGGAGCTGACCCGTTTGCTCGAAAAAGCCATCGCTAAACAGCCCCCGCCTCTGGTGAGTGGGCGAAGAATAAAGCTGCGTTATGCGCATCAGGGCGGCATGAATCCACCACGGGTAGTGATCCATGGTAACCAGACCGACTACCTGCCGGTCTCCTACAAGCGCTATCTGTCCAAGTTCTTTATCAAGTCGCTGAAAATCGTCGGCACGCCGGTAAAAGTCGAGTTTAAGAACAGCTCCAATCCTTTTGAAGGCAAAAAGAACGAACTGAGTGCGCGTCAGGAGTTTAAGCGCCGCAGGATGATTCAGTTTATCAAGCGTAAGGATAAAAAAATCAAGAACAATCGTAATCGATAAAAGATTTATAGCCTCCTTTGACTGTTTCATCAATAAAATAAGACCTCGAATTGCCTGGAAAAGATTATTTTTGCACTTTTTTTACTATAGAGAAAAGAAGGCAGGCGCTGCTGAAATCGCAGGCTGAACAGAAAAAAGAAGGGGCAAAATGCTCAGTTCGAATCCGACCCCTGTAGCGGAAAATTAGTACGATTTCTTTCGACCTGTCGTGAATACTCGGCAGGAGTCTGTCGGATTTAGGATGACGGCTGCGGAAGCAGGAGAGCGGCTCAAATTTCCCATTTCCTCGCTTCAATCCCCCTAAACCCGACAGCCTCCTGACTTCATCAGGCAGCATGACCGATAAGGCTGTATAATCGCAGCCTTATTGATCGACAGTTATGACTTGCCTCCATGGGAACAAAATCCAGACACAAAACCCGCTCGAATAATCGTAAAACGGTTGCGGGTAAAGCTCGTCCAAAACAAACAGCCACCCGGCCTCGTCGCCCCTATATAAAAGCCTTGCTGGTGTTTCTGGTCGTCGGTCTGGTCTATCTGGCGTATCTTGATGTAAAAATCATCAGCAAATTCGAGGGCCGAATCTGGCAATTACCCGCCCGGGTTTATGCCCGGCCGCTGGAGTTGTATGAGGGCATGAGCCTGAAGCCGGAGCAGTTGCTGGTTGAACTGGAAACGCTCAATTATAGCGACGACAGCAGTGGTACCTTGCAGCCGGGGCAGTTTCACCGCTCCTACAGTCGTTTTGATATCGTCACCCGTGGCTTCGAGTACTGGGATGGTGAAGAGCACAGTCAGGCGATACGCCTGGAAATTGCCGGTGGCAAGATTGCTCGTCTTGATGATCTGATCACGGCTGAGCCCATTCCATTAGTCAGATTTGACCCCGCTTATCTGACCGGTATCTTTCCCCGCCATGGCGAGGACCGGGAGCTGGTCAGGCTGGAAGAGGTTCCCGCTGAATTGATTGCAATGCTGGTGTTGATAGAAGATCGGCGATTCTTCCAGCATATTGGCGTTGATTTGAAATCGATTGCACGCGCTTTTGTTGCCAATATAAAAGCCGGGCGAACAGTGCAGGGCGGCAGTACCATTACCCAGCAGCTGGTGAAAAATCTGTTTCTGACGCCGAACCAGAATCTGTGGCGTAAGGCCAATGAGGCGGTCATGGCCGTGCTGCTGGAACTGCATTACAGTAAGCAGAAAATTCTGGAAACTTATCTCAATGAGATCTATCTCGGACAGGATCAGGAGCGAGCGATTCACGGCTTTGGTCTGGCCAGTCTGTACTATTTCGGCAAGCCCCTGCAGCAGCTGAGCCTGCCCGAAACGGCCCTGCTGGTGGGCATGCTTAAGGGCGCCTCCTATTATAATCCGGTTAGAAATCCTGAGCGGGCGAAACAAAGAAGGGATGTTGTGCTGGCAACCGTGCATGAACAGGGTGTGCTAAGCGACGAGCAATTCAGGAACTTAACCGACGCAGCCGTTGAAACTACGCACCATGTCAAGCGTGAGCGTTATCCGGCCTATCTTGATCTGGTCAAGCGGCAGCTGCAAAGTACCTATGACGCTGAAGACCTTAATTCCGAGGGCTTGCGTATTTTTACCACGTTTGATCCCTATGTTCAGCATCAGCTGGAAAACGCCATCGTCAAGGTTACGCCTCAGCTGGGCGGCAGCGACACGCTGCAAGCGGCTGCGATAGTGGTCTCGCCCAATAACGGTGAAGTGCTGGCTGTTGTCGGTGATCGCCAGCCCGATTATCCCGGTTTTAATCGGGCACTGGATATTCGCCGCCATATCGGCTCACTGATCAAGCCGGCGATCTATTTATCCGCCCTCAAGCAAAGCAGTAAATATACGCTGGCGACCATAATTGATGATTCGCGTCTGCGCATTCTGGGCGATGACAAAAAGATCTGGCAGCCTGAAAACTACGACCTCGAATACCACGGAGAGGTGCTGGTCTACGAAGCCTTGCTCAAGTCCTACAATATTCCGGCAGTGAGAATCGGTCTGGATGTCGGTCTGGGTGAGATTGAAAAAACCATTCGCCAGTTAGGTAATCAGAGCCCACTGCCGCCGCACCCCTCCATGACTCTGGGCGCGGTTGATATGTCGCCCTTTGATGTGGCCTCCATCTACCAGACTTTCGCCGCCAACGGTTTTCACAGCCCGTTGAGAAGCGTGATTGCAGTGCTGGATAAAGAGGGCCAGGCCCTGAAACGTTACCCTCTGGATGTCGCCCGCGAGGTTGATCCTGATGTGGTTGCCCTGATCAACCACACTATGCTGGGCATTGCGCAGCAGGGCACCGCCAGACAGTTGGCGAATGATCTCGATATAAAGGTGGCGGGCAAGACCGGCACTTCCGATGATTTAAGAGACAGCTGGTTCGCGGGTTTTTCCGGTGATGCAGTGGCGGTGGTCTGGATGGGCTACGACGACAACAGCAGCACCGGCCTGACCGGCTCTTCGGGGGCGATGCGCATCTGGTCAAAATTGATGAGTTCTATTTCATCAAAATCATTCGAGGTGCTGATGCCTGCTAACGTCAGCATGACCTGGGTTGATCAGGAATCCGGTTTTCTGTCGGGGAAAGGCTGTGAAAATGCGATAGAATTGCCTTTCATTAAAGGTTCCGAGCCGGTGCTGAAAGCCGAGTGTTCTGAAGACACACCCTCCGGCTGGTTCCGTAATTTATTTGGTGGTTAAGTTTGTCTAATTTGTATCGATTTTTTATTTTCCTGATGGCCGTACTGTTGGCCTCCTGTGCGGTCATTGACCAGAAACAGCCTGATGAACCTCAGCAGATAATCGAAACCTCTACGCACAGCGCATGGCGCTTGTCGGACAGTGAAAGACGTTCTGTTTCTTCAAATCGCGCGGTGGCTCAACTTCTGACTCAGGCCGACAATCTCATTGCGGTGGAGAACTTTGCGCAGGCCACTGACAAGCTTGAGCGTCTGGTGCGTATCGAACCCCAGTTTGCCCAGGCCTGGAGTCGTCTGGCCTGGATGGCATTAAAAAACGGCGATGCCGAACGCTCCCGCCAGCTGGCGCAGCGCAGTAACAGTTACAGTCGCGACAACAATCAACTGACGCTGCTCAACTGGCATTTCATCAAAAATGCAGGCGAGCTATTGCACAACAACGACATCATCCAGCAGGCGGAAAAAATGATCACCAACCTGGGTGGTCGCTAATGAAGTCTTCTGATTATCTGGGTGACAAAGGTGTCTTCAGCGTTCACGTTGAGGGCTATAAAGTCAGGCATAACCAGCTTTCCCTGAGCGATGCCATCGAAGAGGCCATAAAAAATAAAAGCGTGCTGGTGGCCGAGGCCGGTACCGGCATCGGCAAAACCTTCGCCTATCTGGTACCGGCGATTAATTCGGGCAAAAAGGTGATTATTTCAACCGGCACCAAACATCTACAGGACCAGCTTTTTCGCACCGATATTCCCAGAGTCTTGAAAGCGCTGGATGTGCCGATCAAGATTGCCCTGCTCAAAGGCCGAGCAAACTACCTTTGCCTGCACCGCCTGCAAATCGCACCGCACCTCGGCTTCAATAATAGAACCACGCAGAGCCAGCTGGCCGAAATTAATCAATGGTCGGGTAAAACGGCCACCGGTGACGTCTCCGAATTAAGCTCAATACAGGAAGACGCTTTTGTCTGGCCGATGGTGACTTCGACCGCGGATAACTGTCTGGGCAGCGACTGTGATTTCTACAGCGATTGCTTTATTGTCAAAGCGCGCAAAAAAGCTCAGGAAGCCAGTCTACTGGTAATTAATCACCATCTTCTGCTCGCCGACATGAGCCTGAAAGAAGAGGGTTTTGCCGAACTGCTGCCCGGCGCGGATGCTTTTGTGATTGACGAGGCGCACCAGCTGCATGAAATCGCCTCGCGCTATTTTGGCGAGACGCTGTCGAGCCGCCAGCTCAATTTGCTCGCCACCGATGCCATTGCCGAACAGGTTAATGATGCCCCCGATATGGCGGAAATTAGAGACTGCGCCGATCAGCTGACCAGAGCCATGCAGGATTTTCGTCTGGTGCTGGGTGATTCCTCGGAGCGCCAGGCATGGGCCAACATCAAGCACAAACCGGCGCTGGTCAAAGGACTGGCAGAACTGACGTCCGCGCTTTCCGATCTGTCGGTGAGGCTGGAGCTGGCCTCGGAACGCAGTCGCGGACTTGATCAGTGTTATCAGCGTTGCCTGCTGTTGAGTCAGCGCCTGGAGCTGTTCAAAAATGATAATGACCTTGCCGAGACCGCGAATGCGATTCTCTGGTACGAAACATTCAGCAAGGGCTTCATGCTGCATTCAACGCCGATTGAAGTCGCTAATCTGTTCAGAAAATATACCGATAATTTTTCCGCCGCCTGGATTTTCACTTCGGCAACCCTGCAGGTGAATAAAAAATTCAATCACTTTTCGCAAGCGCTTGGCCTGGATAAGTTCGAAAGCGGCAGCTGGGCCAGCCCTTTTGATTATCAGCAGCAAAGTATGCTGTACCTGCCGACGGAACTGCCGGAGCCTTCCGCGTTCTCCTACACCCATGCTCTGCTGGAAAAAGTGTTGCCGGTATTAAAGGCCAGCAACGGCAGCGCCTTTTTGCTGTTCACCAGTTATCGGGCCATGAATGAGGCGGTCGAATTTTTGCGCGATAAAGTTCACTATCCGATTTTCATTCAGGGCGAACTGCCCAAACATCAGCTGCTGGCACGTTTTCGCGAAGCGGGTAATGCCATCCTTCTCGGCACCTCGAGTTTCTGGGAAGGGGTGGATGTGCGCGGTGACGCGCTCTCCTGCGTGATGATTGACAAGCTGCCGTTTGCCTCGCCCGGCGATCCGGTGATGCAGGCGCGCATCGATGCCATCAAGAAAAATGGCGGCCAGCCGTTCATGGAATACCAGGTACCGCGTGCGGTGATCGCCCTGAATCAGGGGGTGGGCCGGTTGATTCGCGACGTCAGTGATCACGGCGTGGTGGTGATTGGTGATCCACGCTTGAGCAACAAGGCGTATGGCCGGGTTTTTCTCAAGGGGCTGCCGCCGATGCGGCGAACCACGCAGATCAGCGATGTGGAAAATTTCTTTAACGAAAAAAACCAGGAGGCCAAAGGTGAGTCTGAAACTGCTGGCTGTTGATACTTCAACCGAGGCCTGCTCGGCCGCGTTATCCATCGACGGCGAAATTAGCCGGCAGTATCAGGTCGCGCCCCGGGAACACACCCATCTGATTCTCAACATGATCGAGCGCCTGTTAAATGATGCCGGCCTCAGCTCGAAAGACATCGACGTGATCGCTTTTGCGCGCGGCCCCGGTTCATTCATGGGAGTGAGAGTAGCCGCAGGCGTGGTGCAGGGCATCGCGTTCGCGCATTCGATTCCGGTCGTGCCGGTGTCCAGTCTGGCGGCCATGGCCGACGTCGCCATGCAGGAAACCGGAAAGACTCAGGTCCTGACCGCCATCGATGCGCGCATGGGGGAGGTGTACTGGGGCGCCTATGTGCAGAATCAGGCCGGGCAGATTGTGTTGCAGGGCGAGGAGTGTGTGGTGGCCCCGGCGCAGGCGCCGATTCCGGCACAGGGCGAATGGGTCACCGCGGGCACGGGCTGGGGCAGTTACGCCGAGGCCATGAAGCCGGCGCTGGGCGAGCGCTGCATCGTCTCGCTCGATGAATGTTTCCCCTCGGCCGAAGCCGTGGCCCGACTGGCTGTCCCCGTCTATGAACATGGCGGCGCGGTTACGGCGGCGCAGGCTATTCCGGTCTATTTGCGCGACAATGTCGCCAGAAAACCCAAAGCTGCCAGTTAAATACGTACAGAGGAATTAATCCTGATTGTGTCTCAGCACTGCCAATCGCAGTCCTCATCAGGTAAGATTCGCCCCTTAAATTCAGCCGTAATCAGAGTCCGTACCAAGATGGAAGTTAACCCGATATTTAACCTTATTGATGATCTCAAGCAGCGCTCCCAGTCGCTGAGGGGGTATCTTTGACTTTGATCTGCGCAAAGAAGAGCTGGAAGAGGTCAGTCGTGAACTCGAACAGTCTGATGTCTGGGATGATCCCGAGCGTGCGCAGCAGCTAGGGCAGGATCGAGCCCGGCTGGAAAAAATTGTACTCACCCTGGAAGAGCTGGACGATGGTCTCAATGATGCCCGCGACCTGCTGGAAATGGCGGCGGAGGAAAACGATGAGGAGAGCGTTGAGGCGGTTAACCAGGACTTGCAGCAGTATGTAAAGCAGGTTGAGGAACTTGAATTCCGCCGGATGTTTTCCGGGGAAATGGATGCCAGTAATGCCTTTCTGGATATTCAATCCGGCTCGGGCGGCACTGAAGCACAGGACTGGGCTGAAATGTTACTGCGCATGTATTTGCGCTGGGGTGAAGCCCACGGCTTTAAAACCGAACTGATGGAAGCTTCGCCGGGTGATGTTGCGGGCATCAAGAGCGCGACCATTCGTTTTGAAGGTGATTATGTCTTCGGGCGACTGCGCACCGAAACCGGGGTGCACCGTTTAGTGCGAAAGTCGCCCTTCGATTCAGGCAATCGCCGCCATACCTCTTTTGCCTCGGTGTTTGTTTCACCTGAAATTGATGACGATATCGAGATAGACATCAACCCGGCCGATTTGCGCATCGATGTTTATCGTGCCAGTGGCGCGGGTGGTCAGCACGTCAACAGAACCGAGTCGGCGGTACGCATTACCCATAACCCGACCGGTGCCGTGGTGCAGTGTCAGAATGACCGCTCGCAACACAAAAACAAGGCCACCGCCATGCAGCAGCTGAAAGCCAAGCTTTATGAAATCGAAATGCACAAACGCAATGCTGATCAGAAAGTGGTTGAAGATTCAAAATCGGACATAGGCTGGGGCAGTCAGATTCGCTCTTACGTACTCGATCAGTCCAGAATCAAAGATCTTCGCACCAATGTTGAAACAGGAAATACACAGGCCGTCCTCGACGGCGATATCGATCAATTTATCGAAGCTAGTTTAAAGAGCGGTTTATAAAAAACATGAATGATGAAACAGCAGAGTTAACGCCGGAAGACGAAAATAAACTGATTACCCAGCGTCGGGAAAAACTGGATGATTTGCGTGAAATCGGCAACGCTTTTCCCAATGACTTCAGGCGTGATTCCATGTCCGCCGAGTTGCATCTGCATTACGGCGAGAAAAGCGTAGAAGAACTCGAAGCTTTGGGTCAGCGGGTATCGATTGCCGGGCGGATGATGGCGAAACGGGTCATGGGCAAGGCGAGCTTTACCAAGCTGCAGGATATGTCCGGACAGATTCAGCTTTTTCTGCAACGCGATAATCTGCCTGAAGGGGTTTATAACGAAGGCTTCAAAAAATGGGATGTGGGCGATTTAATCGGCGCCGAAGGGGTGATGTTTAAAACCAAAACCGGCGAGCTTTCAGTCAAGGTCGACGACGTACGCCTGCTAACAAAATCACTGCGACCACTGCCGGGTAAGTTTCATGGTTTAACCGATACCGAAATGCGTTATCGGCAGCGCTATCTTGATCTGATTATGAACCAGGAGGTCATGGAGACCTTCCGCCAGCGTACCAAAATCATCGCCTTCATCCGTAATTATTTTGATGGCCATGGCTTCATGGAAGTGGAGACGCCGATGATGCAGATCATTCCCGGCGGTGCCGCTGCCAAGCCTTTTGAGACGTTTCACAATGCGCTGGGCCTGCCCATGTTTATGCGTATCGCACCGGAGCTGTATTTGAAGCGTCTGGTGGTCGGCGGTTTTGAACGGGTGTATGAAATCAATCGCAACTTCCGAAATGAAGGCGTTTCGACGCGGCATAATCCTGAGTTCACCATGATCGAGTTTTATCAGGCCTATGCAGATTACAAAGACCTGATGGATCTGACCGAAGACCTTCTCAGGCGGCTGGCCGAACATGCGCTGGGCACATCGACTGTCACCTATCAGGGCGAGGAGTACCATTTCGGCAAACCTTTCGCCCGCCTGTCGGTGTTCGACTCTATTCTGAAATACAATGCTGATATTAAAGCCGAAGATTTATCCGAGATAAGCTCGGCTCGAAAAATCGCCGAGTCCATGGGTATCCCCGTTAAGGAAGGTTTCGGGCTGGGTAAAATTCAGATCGAAATTTTTGAGAAAACGGTTGAGCACCTTCTCATGGAGCCGACTTTTATTACAGAATATCCGACCGAAGTCTCACCGTTGGCGCGACGCAGTGACAGCAATCCCTTCGTCACCGAACGCTTTGAATTCTTTGTGGGCGGACGTGAGATTGCCAATGGCTTCTCCGAGCTTAATGATCCCGTCGATCAGGCTGAGCGCTTCCAGAAACAGGTGGATGAGAAAGACGCCGGCGATGAAGAGGCCATGCATTATGATGCGGATTATGTCCGCGCCCTGGAGTACGGTCTGCCACCCACTGCCGGTGAAGGCATCGGCATCGACCGGCTTATTATGCTGCTGACCGACTCACCTTCGATTCGTGATGTGATTCTGTTTCCGCATATGCGGCAGGAGTAAAAGATAGTTCGTAGGTTGGCGGTGAGTCACGAACCCCAACGAACTATGCTTCGGCATTGTCAAAAGCGTAGGGCAATTCCAGAATTTTGATCAGCGGTCCGGAGGCGTTATACAGCCTTAAAGGCTGGTTCTCGGCATTGGCGATCTGGATGACGGCGAGTGCTTCATAGCAGCCTTCGTCGGCCTGTTCGACGCTGACGATTGTGCCGGTGCCGCTGCCTGCGGTGGTGTTTTCAGTGAAAATGGCATCGCCGGGTTTGGGCGCTTTATGGTTTTCAAAGGCAATGCGATACATGCGTTTCTTGAGTTTGCCCAGATAATGCATACGCGCGACGATCTCCTGTCCGGTATAACAACCCTTCTTGAAATTGATTGCACCCAGCGATGACATGTTGGCCATCTGCGGTACGAACGCTTCGGAAGTTTCGGAGACAATGACAGGGATGCCGGCCTGAATGTTGAGCAGCTCCCAGATGTGTGCGCCGACCGGTGCGGCATCAACATCAAGGTTTTGCCATAGCCGGGTGACTGCATCCAGCAGTCCGTAAATTTCATAACGCGCCTCGCTGCCGGGAATGCGAATGATGGTATAGCCGTTGTACTGCACCGCCTGATTAATTTCCGTCGGCACGATGCCGGTTATGTCTATTAACTGTTTTTCAGCCTGGGGGCCGTTCAGGCCAAATCGCATCAGTGCATCACTGGCGTCCTGCAGGGTTACTTTGGAGCGCATGACGTACATGCGTAATCGATTCAATACCGTTTCGAGCAGCGGGTAGGGCAGGGACAGGTAAAGCGTGTCGTCGCGTTTGAAAATCCTGAAGTTGGCGATCATCCGCCCTTTGGGGTTGCAGTAAGCGCTGAGCTGACTGTGCGATTCATCCACCTGGGCAATGTCATTGGTGAACTGGCCCTGAAGAAAATTCACCGCGTCTTCACCGTAAGCCGAAATGAGGCCGTAGTGTGACAGGTCACAAATTGTATTGCCGGTATGAATAATGCGGCGCTCCTGCGCCGGATTGCCAAATGAATCGACTTTTTCGTCGACAAATTCAGCGCCTGCATTTTCCAGAAATTTTTCCCATTCGATTTTCATTAGTACAATCTCATTGTTCAGCGAAGGCTGGTTTGTGATGCAGGTTAGTTTAGACAAAATAGAGGCTGAATCATAATGCAGTTTATAAGGGTATACGATGACGTTGACACAATTCACAGATCTGTTGTGAATCAGTAAGCGACTGATTTATGATACTCTTCATTATTATAAAAACATTTTTATGAGGTGATGAGCATGGGAGGGAGCGCGTTTAAAGATAAACGTCCGGTTTATCTAAATCTTTTTAAGATTCGCCTGCCGGTAGCGGCCGTGGTGTCGCTGGCTCATCGTCTCTCCGGCATATTAATGTTTCTGGCGATGCCCTTTATTGTTTATCTGCTGGATCTATCCGTGCAGTCCAGTGCGGGTTTTGAACAGGCTATGACGCTGCTACAGCACCCTTTGCTGCTGGCAGTGCAAATATTGCTGGTCTGGGCGCTGGCGCATCACCTGTTCTCAGGCATCCGATTTTTACTGATTGACGCCGACCTCGGTGTTGACAGGCAGGCGGCAAATTATTCGGCCTGGCTGGTGATCGCACTGTCGGTGTTGACGACGGTGATCGTCTCTCTGGGGCTGTTGTTATGAGTCTTTATATTCTTGAGGGTTTAAAGCCCTGGGTGATTCAGCGCGTCAGTGCGGTTTATATCGCATTGTTTTTATTTTATTCACTCTATTGCGGCATGAATGTTGAGATCGTCAGCTATACACATTGGCGGGGCTGGCTGTTTCATCCGTTTAACTCCATTGCCTTCGGTATTTTTGTGGTGGCGGTTCTGTTTCATGCCTGGATTGGTATGCGTGATGTAATTCTGGATTATGTACATGACATTATGTTGCGGCTGTTTTTCCTGGCGCTGGTGATGGGCGTGCTGGTGGGCAGCGGCCTGTGGGTGATTCGTATTTTATTATTTTCGATGGTCGAGTAAATATGGCAGCAATTCAACGGCGACAGTTTGATACCCTGATTATTGGTGCAGGTGGCGGCGGCTTACGCGCGGCTTTGCGCCTGTCCGAGGCCGAGGCCAGTGTGGCGGTGGTCTCCAAGGTTTTCCCCACACGTTCACATACCGTCGCCGCGCAAGGCGGGATGAATGCCGCGCTGGCCAATGTCTCGCCGGATAACTGGCACTGGCACATGTTCGACACCATCAAAGGCAGCGATTATCTGGGTGATCAGGATGCCATCGAATATATGTGCCGGGCGGCACCCAAAGCCGTTTACGAGCTGGAGCATTTCGGCGTGCCGTTTTCGCGGCTGGATAATGGCAGTATTTATCAACGCGCCTTTGGCGGGCAGAGTCAGAATTTCGGCGGTGATCAGGCCGCGCGCACCTGCGCCGCCGCCGATCGCACCGGCCATGCCATTTTGCACAGTCTGTATCAGCAGAACATCCGCGCCAAAACACACTTTTTCGATGAATATTTTTCCGTTGACCTGCTCAAGGATGAAGAAGGTCACGTCTTAGGCGCGCTGGTGTTTAATATTATGGACGGACAGCCGTTAATTATCGAAGCCAAAACCACCCTGCTGGCAACCGGCGGTGCCGGGCAGATTTATCGCAATACCACCAACGCCATGATCAATACCGGCGACGGTCTGGGCATGGCGTTGCGCGCCGGCGTGCCGTTGCAGGACATGGAGTTCTTTCAGTTTCATCCCACCGGCATTGCTGGCCGGGGTATGTTGATTACCGAAGGCGCCCGCGGCGAGGGCGGTTATCTGGTCAATGGCGAGGGCGAGCGCCTGATGGAGCGTTATGCGCCCAAGGCCAAGGATCTCGCCAGTCGTGATGTGGTCAGCCGTGCCATTGCCACCGAGATTCGCGAAGGCCGCGGTTGCGGCGTCAACAAGGATCATGTGCTGTTGAAGCTGGATCATTTGGGTGAGGCGGTCATTCAGGAGCGTCTGCCCGGCATTCGCCAGACCTGCATGACCTTTCTGGGCATCGATCCGGCTGAAGCGGCCATACCAGTGTCGCCGACCGCACATTACACCATGGGCGGCATTCCCACCAATCGCCATGCCCAGGTAGTGGTGCCGGTGAAAGATACCCCCGAAGAGGCGGTGTATGGCCTGTATGCAGCCGGCGAATGCGCCTGCGTTTCGGTGCACGGCGCCAACCGTCTGGGCGGCAATTCGTTGCTGGATATTCTGGTGTTCGGGCGCGCCGCCGCCAACCATATCATCGGCCATCTGGCGGAGAACCGCTATCATCGCCCCATGGATGAAAGCAGCGTCGACAAGGCCATGGAGCGTTTCCAGCGCTGGAATAAAAACCCCGGTCAGGAGGGTGAGTCGGTGGATGTTCTGCGCCACGAGCTGAAAACGGTCATGGAAAAACACTGTGGTGTGTTCCGAAATGAAGCCGTGCTGCGCGAGGGCGTGGCGCAGGTCGAGCAAATTGCCGAACGTTTTAAGGATGCGAAGATCGACGATCACAGCGACACCTTTAATACCGCCAGAGTCGAGGCTCTGGAGCTTGAAAATCTCATCGCCTGCGGGCTGGCCACCATGCATTCGGCCTTTGCCCGTACCGAAAGTCGCGGCGCGCATTCGCGTATGGATTATCCTGAACGTGACGACAAAAACTGGATGCGCCATAGTCTGTATTCACTCGACACCGGTCTCGATTACAAGCCGGTTCGAACCAAACCGGTGAGCGTGGCTAGCTTTCCACCCAGGCCCAGAATCTACTAAAAGGGGATGACCGTGCGTTTTAATATTTATCGCTATAACCCTGAGGTTGATAACAAGCCGTACATGCAGGATTACGAGCTTGAGGAAATCGAACCGGGAATGATGCTGCTGGCGGCGCTGCTTAAATTAAAGGAGCAGGACGCCTCACTCAGTTTCCGGCGATCCTGTGGTGAGGGGGTGTGTGGTTCGGACAGCATGAATATTAATGGCGTCAACGGCCTCGCCTGCATCACGCCACTGTCCGAATTGAAGCAGCCGATTGAAATCCGGCCGCTGCCCGGGCAGCCGGTGATCCGAGATCTAATCGTCGACATGGAACCGTTCTATCAGCAGTATCGGGCCGTTAAGCCGTACCTGATTGTGAACGACCCCATGCCCGAGGTCGAGTTGCGGCAAACGCCGGAGCAACGCAAAAAACTGGATGGCCTGTACGAGTGTATTCTCTGTGGCTGTTGCACGACTGCCTGTCCATCATTCTGGTGGAACCCTGAAAAGTTTCTGGGTCCCGCCGCGCTCTTGCAGGCTTCGCGTTTCATCGAAGACAGTCGGGATCAGGCGCTTGATGAGCGGCTGGAAAATCTGGAAGGGCCATTCAAGCTGTTCCGGTGCCACACCATCATGAACTGCGTTCAAGTTTGCCCCAAAGGCCTGAACCCCACCAGAGCCATCGGCAATATCAAGAAAAAGATGGTGAAGAAGTCCTTATGAGCGAGTCAAAGCCAGTCAGTGCCTCCCAGCTGCACTGGCGTTGTCGTCGTGGCATGCTGGAACTGGACCTCCTGCTGAATACCTTTGTAGAAATACAATACAGTCATCTGAGCCGGGAAGACACCACGCTGTTCTTATCGCTGCTGGAGTATCCCGATCAGGTGTTGCTGGATTTGCTGCTGGGGAAAATGGAATCCTCAGATGTAATGGTTTCTGATTTAGCTGCTAGAATTAGGCGTACCTGGTTCGATAAATTTAATTGTGCAAAAACGGCATAATGGCAAGGAGAGACTAAGTTGACTAGAAAATCAGATGGAGAAGCCCCTAAAACTTTTTTTCAGATGGACCGCTTTGTGCAGATGAACGGTCAGTGGTTTTATACGACTCGTGAGGGCGAAGAAAGGGGGCCGTTTGATAGCCGGTCTGAAGCTGAAGGTGATTTAGTTGGCTATATTCGTCATCTAAATCATATGGAATCTTACGGCGTTAAAAAATAGGAGGCTGGTCACAGGCTCCGATGTCGGATTCATCGTCTTTATTTATTGAGGTTCAGTCATCCGCGTTGAAGCTGTATTTTCTGATCACCGTGCACAGTCTGGCGGCAGTCGCGATTCTACTGATTAGTGATTTTGGTCTGACGGGTGTCGGGCTGAAAATGTTTCTTGTCTTATTGGTTGCGCTGAGTTTCAAGCGACACCTGTCTCGTCATAAGCAAAAGATAACCCTGAGTTTAAAAGCCGACAACCTGACGGATTTAACCATAGGCGATCGTGATTATCACGACCTCCAGCTCTGCCATCAAAGTTATGCCTCCGATATGCTGGTGCAGCTGGTTTTAATGGACACCCTCTCCGGCCAACGCCATCCCATCACACTCTTCCCCGACGCTATTGATACCGCCACGCACAGTCAGCTCAGGGCCAGATTCAAGCTGGCGTCAAATCAAGGTCACGGCACTCCCGCATAACTAATCCGGGCGATGCCTGCACCGGGTGCCAGCCGTCCTCATAAATGTGTACTTCCAAAACCTGGATCCGGTTTTAGACACAATATGATTTAAGTTGCTAGACACTGTATTTAATGCCACTATACTAACTATGGGAATACATGAAATTATTGTGATTCAGGTTTCAAAGGAGCATTTTTGACACTATATTTACTAACAAAACACATGGAAAGGATACCCTTCAATCAAGACTGTCAGCAGCAGGGATGCTGCTGCCGAGCGTACACGGATGTATTCTCAGCGCGTCTTGATTGAAGGGTATCCTTTCCATGTAACTCAATAGTATGTGTGGTAATTAATTGAGATGCAAAATAAATTGAAAATGAATTCTCTAATGGCGATGTTATCGCTGCCCGTTTTTATAGTCTCAATGCTTTATATCCTCGAGTTGCCACAACGTAATGCAAAAGGAGAGCGTGCGCAGGTAATTGATCAGTCGCTGGCCGGCATTCGCCATGTCCTCATTGAACTTATGGCCGATTCAGTACAGCCGCCGCAGCACCCTCAAAAAAACAGAATCAGTGAATTGGCCGATACGGCTAACCAGGCTGTTTTGTCGAAAATTCAGCAGCTTAAATCCATCGCTAATGATGAAGCATCACTGCTTAATAATTTTGATGAATTAGAGCGTGCTTATACTGACTGGGTTACGACGCAGCGCCAACGTGCTGAGTTAGTGCAGCAGGTGAGCCGGCAGTCGGTACACGCTGAGTCCTTATCGAACTTGCGGGAACAGAGCGATCAGCTGTTTTATAAAATGCTGCTGTTACTAGCTGAGGTTGAGGATCGTGTTCATGATGCAGTTGCAGAAGGCCACTCTGCGGGCAAAAAATTACAGTTAGCCGGTTACCTCATTGTTGCGTATCTGTTGGCGTTTCTGCTGCTGTTTCAGTACCGGACAAAGCTTAAACATCGCGCCAGAGAAAGCGGGCTCGCGGTTACACTGGAATCAATCGCGGATGCAGTCATCGCGGTGAATAAAAATAGTGAAGTACTCAGGATGAATCCGGAGGCGGAAAGGCTGACGGGTTGGGGTTTGAGTGAGGCCAGAGGGCAGCCGCTGTCACATGTCGTAAAGCTGATCGATACGCAGGGTGATAAGGTCAGCGATTTTTCAGGCTGGATGCAGCAGGGCCTGAAAAATGACACTGTATCATTACGCTTCTCTCTGCAATCGCGCGAGGGAAACTGTGTCGAGATCACCGCTAAACATGCTTTAATGAAAGATGAAGCCGGCGCCATGATCGGTGTGGTTTTTGTTTTCAGGGATATAACAGAAAGCCTGAAAATGCAGCATGATATTGAGTCGTCGGCACAGCGCCTGAGAGATATTATTGATAACTCCATGGATGCCATGGTGGTCATGAATGAGTCAGGGCATGCGCTGGAATGGAGTCTGGCAGCGGAATCAATGTTTGGCTGGAGCTACGCCGAGATTGCTGATCGTCCCTTGCACGACATCATTATTCCCTATCAGTTTCGTCACATGCATCTTCACGGTATACAGCGCCTGATTGCAGAAGGCGAGACATTAAGAGACAAAAAACGTATTGAAAGTATTGCGTTGCACAAGGACGGGCATGAGTTTCCGATAGAGATGTCAATGAAGTCAGTGTATACAGAGAGCGGCTGGGTTTTTTACGCTTATATTCGTGATCTGAGCAATGCAGCGAAGAAGAACAGGGAGATCCTCAAGAAAGAGGCGCTGTTGCAGGCCGCTCAGCACGCCGCCAGACTGGGTTACTGGGAATATGATCATACCGCGCGTAATTTTGAGTGGTCAGAAGAAGCACGCAGAATTTTAGGCTTCGAAACGGAACAGCAACAGCCGAATTATGAGCAGTATCTGGAGACAATTCATGCTGAAGATCGGGAGCGCGTTAAGGTCGCATTTGCCAGATCGGTGACGGGCAGGCAGCAATACGATGTTATCTATCGAAAAGAGATGAAAGACGGTGCCCATAAAGTTTTGCATGAGTTATGTATGACCACCTTTGATGCCGAGGGCGCCCCCTTGTATTCTTTAGGCGTTGTGCAGGAAATTACCGAGCACGTGACCATGCTGGATGAGCTGCGTCTAGCGGAAACAGCGTTTAATACTCATGCTGGAATTTTGATTACGGATAAGCGGGGCTGCATCATAAGGGTAAACCCGGCGATCGAAAAAATGACCGGTTATAGCGCCGATGAGTTAGTGGGGCAAAATCCCAGTATATTTCAGTCCGGTCGTCAGGATAAGCAGTTTTATAAAGAAATGTGGAAGGCGATTTCGGCGAGCGGCATATGGCAGGGCGAGCTCTGGAACCGGCGTAAGGACGGCGAGCATTACGCCGAGTGGCTGACTATTACCGCAATTAAAAACGAGCGCGGCGAAGTCAGTCATTATGTAGCCACTTCGCAGGATATTACCAAGCGTAAGGAAGCAGAAGATCATGTTGAGTACCTGGCTTATCACGATGATTTGACGGGATTGGCCAATCGACGCTTGTTGCTCGATCGGCTGCAGAAGAGTATCGCTTCATGTCTTCGTCATAACAGAACGGGTGCCCTGCTGCTGCTTGATCTTGATCGCTTCAAAGATCTCAATGATTCCTTAGGGCATCCCGTGGGTGACGAGTTGTTGAGGCAGGTCGCCCAGCGTTTGCTTGATATGGTACGTATCGAAGATACCGTGGCACGATTAGGGGGAGACGAGTTTGTTGTTCTCATTTCTGATCTGGGAGAGGAGGAATCACTGGTTGGATTCGAGATGCAGAAACTTTCAGAAAAGATTCTTTCTAATCTGGCAGAACCTTATGACCTCTCGGGGAATAATTGTTACATCAGTGCCAGCATCGGTATCACTTTGTACCCTGAACAGCCAGGTGGCATTAATGATGTGCTTAAACATGCTGATAGCGCGCTATACAGCGCTAAAGAGCGGGGGCGTAATCGGGTCAGTTTTTATGAGCCGAGTATGCAGGCTGAGGTTGATCAGCGCTTATCCATTACTGAAGGATTACGTGAGGCATTAAAGAATAATGAGTTTATCCTGCATTATCAGCCCCAGTTGGATCTCAATAACAAACTGGTGGGCGCCGAGGCATTAGTGCGCTGGCATCATCCGGTGCAGGGCATGATTTCACCGGCGTACTTTATTTCCGTGGCAGAAGAATCGGGTTTGATTATAGACGTGGGCAACTGGATTTTGCGCGAAGCAGCCCGTCAGATAGGGGTCTGGCACAAATCAGATATGTGTGAAAACGAAATGCTGAGGCTGGCGATAAATGTCAGCCCACAGCAGTTTTATCAGGAGAGCTTTGTTGAGCATGTGCTGGATATTCTTCAGCAGGAAGAAGTGATGCCCGGCTGTATCGAGCTGGAAATTACCGAAAGCCTGTTGATGCATAATCGCGATGATGTGATTGCTAAAATAAATTTGCTGCGTGCAAATGACATTCGGGTTTCGATTGATGATTTTGGTACTGGCTATTCATCGCTGGCTTATTTGAAGCAGCTGCCTCTGGACAAGCTTAAAATTGATCAGTCGTTTGTGCGTGATATTGTCGAGGATAGTAATGATGCAAAGATTGTAGAAACGATTATTTCCATGGCCTCGCACATGGGCCTGGATGTGATTGCGGAGGGAGTTGAAACTAAGGAGCAATTAGCTTTTCTTATAGAGAAGGGTTGTCAGCATTTTCAGGGCTACTATTTCAGTCGACCGCTGGCCAGTGATGATTTCGAAAGATATGTTCTGGAAATAAAATAGGTGATTTTGAGTTGCACCAGCCTCCTAGAGTTTGAAAATTTTTCTTATGATCTTTGCAAACTTTTCAATATATGTGCGTTGATAGTATATTTTGTCTTCTTCGAGAACATTGTGCATGTCATCATGGTATTTATGTTTTACCCATGCGCTGTAGTCAAAGCGTCTGGCGAGTCGGTACATGAAATGATTGAGCGGATGAAACCCCGGCTTTCTGATCACGGCGGTGCCGAAATCAAGAACGCAGGGTTCATCATGATGCGTCACCATAAGATTATCCTTTCTTTTTAAATCCATGTGTGCCACGCCACTTTCATGCATCTGTTTGATCAGGCTTAGCAATATTTTGAAATAGCGCTCATCATTAACAGGGCGTTTACTACGTATCGGCTCGCCTTCGATGAGCTCCAGTGCCAGGTATCGATTGTCGATCAGTCCATAACAGGCAGGGATGCCCTCTAAATGTTTCAGTCGACGGTAAACCCGTGCTTCGTGATGCAGCATTCGGGTATGCAGGTATTTTATCAATCCACGTCCATGTGGAATTTTTATAGCAAGACTTAAATCGTTATTACGATAGAGCAGGGTCTTGCCCTGATAACCGGCTGCCAGCGTGTTACTGTTGCTGGCCAGGCTATCTTCTATCCATTGTTTCAGGCTGGATTGGTCCAGTTCCTTAAGCATAGTAAATCTGGTTTCGCTTAGCGGGCGTACAGTAGATACATGCAGCCAATAAGATAGATGACAATGATGGGTTCGCCATTTTGCATCAGGCTTTTCTTGAAAGACCAACTACTGCCCTGTTCACTTTTCTCTGTACGACTGGGCAAAGTTGGAATCAGGGCGCGCGTGGTTTTGCTCCATTTTTCCCACGAGTTACCAAAAAAGGCATGCAACTTATTGTCTTCGTAGGCGATGGTTGGCGGATAGTAAAATAGTAACAGCGCAATCATCAGGACATAAGACCACCATAAGGAGGAGGCCATGGCGAAGCCCAGCAGCAGCAGGATATTGCCGACGTAGAGCGGATGTCTGACAAAGGCATAGGGGCCGTCTGTAGCCAGCTCCTTGTTTTTCATGACATGGCCCGAAGCCCAGAGCCGTATCAGCGCGCCCACGGTTGCAATGGCGGTGCCAATGTATAGCAGTGTTGGTTGCGGCTCGCCCAGAAGGCTGACCAGTAATACAAATAAGACCGCGAACCACTGTCTTGATGCTTCGTGATAACGCAGTTTACGAATGAGTTTGTGAATGCCTTGAGCTTCTGGTAAAGAGTCTGTACGTGCCATAGGATGTTCTGTCTGGTTGAGTCGATAAAGTTCGAATAATGATGGTGCGCTATATTATACTATCGTAATGCAGAAATCATCGAACACTGAATGCTTGAGTTATAATATCTTTTCGTTTCGGCCTCTCGTTTTGCCGTCTCCTTTCACGGCAAAATATAAAAATATACATTATGAGTACTAATGCATCCCTGATCGGCCCTCTGGTGGTAGCTCGCGAGGGCTACGGCTGCGCCGAGGTGGTACCGGGCGGCTATGTGAGTCTGATGGACCTGCATGAAAATAACTATCTTCGCTTCCGGCGGCTGGTGTCTGACCTGGAGGCGATAACCGATACCGCCGTGTCCGTCGTTCCCGGTTGCATAGATCTGCATCTGCACATTGTTGAACGTAGCAAATTCACCACCACCGTCCGTCTGACCTATTATTTTCAGGAGGGTGAAGACGTTGTTGCTGAGCCGGACCTGAAGCTGCGTATCTATCACGATGCCTGTCTGGTTGAGGTGTTGGCGGGGCATCTCAGACACGGACGGCAGCGCCTCGATCACCTGCCGGTCACGGCGCTCAAACTGAAATGGCGCTTGAATCGACTGCTCTATAAATGGCTGGGTTATTGTCTGCATTTGGGGCATGAATTCAGCGTTTCTAACTGTGCTGAGACAGAGAGGCTGTTGCCGGCGATGGCTAATAGCCGTAAGTCCGGCTAGACGCATTCGTTCATTTTGCAGTCGCGACCATGTCGCATGCTTTTATTGCGCATAACTGTGCCGTGACTCTGGTATATGTGTTAATATCTCCGGCTTTATTAGCGTGTTTTTAAAACGAATTTAAAAATCTGGTTGCTCTTACTAAATGACTGAATTTGCAAAAGAAATTTCCCCGGTAAATATCGAAGACGAAATGCGTCAGTCCTATCTGGACTACGCAATGAGTGTAATTGTCGGCCGTGCCCTACCTGATGTGCGTGACGGCCTGAAACCGGTGCACCGCAGGGTGCTTTACGCCATGCGCATTCTGGGTAACGACTGGAACAAGCCCTATAAAAAATCGGCGCGTGTAGTCGGTGATGTCATCGGTAAATATCACCCCCATGGTGATACCGCTGTTTATGACACCATCGTACGTATGGCGCAGCCCTTTTCGTTACGCTATATGCTGGTTGACGGTCAGGGTAATTTCGGTTCGGTTGATGGCGATTCACCTGCCGCAATGCGTTATACCGAAGTCCGAATGTCGAAAATCGCCCATGAATTGCTGGCCGATCTCGACAAGGAGACCGTCGATTTTACCGACAACTACGACGGTTCTGAAACCGAACCCGATGTCTTGCCGACGCGTGTGCCGAACATGCTGGTTAACGGCTCCTCCGGCATCGCTGTCGGCATGGCCACGAATATCCCGCCCCATAATCTGACTGAAGTGATCAACGCCACCCTGGCGCTGATTGATGATCCCGCGCTCGATATCGATGCGCTGATGGAATATCTGCCGGCACCTGATCTGCCTACCGCGGGCCTGCTCAATGGCACCAAGGGCATTCGCGAAGCCTATAAAACCGGCCGTGGCCGCATGGTAATGCGCTCACGTGCCGAGATTATCGAGAGCAGTAAATCCGGCAAGCAGAGCATCATCGTCACCGAGATCCCCTACCAAATTAATAAGGCGCGTCTGATCGAGCGTATTGCCGAGCTGGTGAAGGAAAAACGCCTCGAGGGTATTACCGAGCTGCGTGATGAGTCGGACAAAGACGGCATGCGCATCGTTATCGAGCTACGTCGCGGTGAAGTCGGTGAGGTGGTGCTGAATAACCTCTTCAAGCTCACCTCCATGCAGTGCGTGTTTGGCATTAACATGGTGGCCCTGGTTGATGGTCAGCCGCAGTTGCTCAATCTCAAGCAGATCATACAGGCATTTATTCGTCATCGCCGTGAAGTGGTCACGCGTCGTACTATTTATGAATTGCGTAAGGCACGCGAACGCGCACACCTTTTAGAAGGTCTGGCGGTGGCGTTGGCGAATATCGACGAAGTCATTGCGCTGATTAAACGCTCTGCCAATCCCGCTGATGCCAAGGTCGCGCTGATTGATAAAGTCTGGTCACCCGGCGCGGTTACCGATATGGTCAGCCGTGCGGGTGCCGACTCTTCACGTCCTGACCAGCTCGATCCGCGTTATGGTTTGAAAGAGGATGGTTATCATCTTTCCGATGCTCAGGCGCAGGCGATTCTTGAGCTTCGGCTGCATCGTCTGACCGGGCTCGAGCAGGACAAAATAGTCAATGAGTTCAAGGAAATACTGGAAATTATAATCGACCTGCTCGATATTCTGTCCAATCCGGATCGCCTCCTGCAGGTGATACGCGATGAGCTTAAGGAAATTCGTGAAAATTACGGTGATGCCCGTCGTACCGAAATTATCGAAAGTCAGTTAGACCTCACCATGGAAGATCTGATTACCGAAGAAGATGTGGTGGTGACTTTCTCGCACGAAGGTTATGCCAAATGCCAGGCCATGGATGTCTATAATACCCAGCGTCGTGGTGGTCGCGGTAAATCGGCTACCAGCATGAAAGAAAAGGATTTTATCGACAAGTTGTTTGTGGCCAACACCCACGACACACTGCTGTGTTTTTCCAGCCGCGGTAAAGTCTACTGGCTAAAAGTGTACCAGTTACCGATGGCGGGCCGGGGTTCACGCGGCAAACCCATCGTGAATCTGCTGCCGCTCGAAGACGGCGAACGAATTAATGCAGTATTACCGGTGCGGCAATATGATGACAATTATTTTGTCTTTATGGCCACCAGTTCGGGCACAGTTAAAAAGACCGCGTTATCAAACTTCTCGCGCCCCCGGACATCGGGCATTATCGCTATTGATCTCAGAAACGACGACGTGCTGGTTGATGTCGTGATCACCAGTGGCATGAACCACCTTATGCTGCTGTCCAATGCCGGCAAAGCCATGCGCTTCTCCGAATCCGATGTTCGCGTCATGGGCCGAACTGCTGCCGGTGTTCGTGGCATGAGACTGGCCGCAGGGCAACGTATCATCGGTATGATTCTGGTTGACGAGGAAGGCTCAATCCTGACGGCTACCGAAAACGGTTATGGTAAGCGCACGGCAGTCGCTGACTACCCCTTAAGAGGGCGAGGCGGTCAGGGTGTTATTTCAATCAAGACCAATGAACGTAATGGTGAAATCGTCGGTGCGGTACAGGTTAAGCCGGATGATGAAATCATGATGATTACCAATAACGGCACACTGGTGCGAATCGCTGTAGCGGATGTCAGCGAAATGGGACGAAACACCCAGGGTGTGCGTCTGATTCGTTTGACCAATGGCGAAAAACTGGTTGAAGTTGAGAAAATCGACGCCCTTATAGGCGAAGATGTAGTCGACATCGAAGCCGGGCAAGATGAAAGTGGCGAGTAAATACGGTTTGCGTAGGCATTGCCAGTAAGGTTTAAATCTATCCTTCTAACTAACGATTAATAATAAATAACATGAATAGAGTTTTTAATTTTAGTGCCGGCCCGGCGATGTTGCCCCAAAAAGTGCTGGAACAGGCCCGTGATGAAATGCTGGACTGGAACGGCTCCGGCATGTCGGTAATGGAAATGAGCCACCGCGGTAAAGAGTACCTCTCGATCGCCGCCAAAGCCGAGGCGGATCTGCGCGAGCTGATGGCGATTCCAGACAACTATAAGGTTCTGTTCCTGCAAGGCGGTGCCAGTAGTCAGTTTGCGATGGTGCCGATCAATCTGCTGGGCGACAAGACCAGTGCCGATTATTTGCTGACCGGCCAATGGTCTAAAAAAGCGATAGCTGAAGCGAAGCGTTACTGCGATGTAAACGTCGTAGCGGATACCAGCGACACTAATTTCACGACGATACCTGCCGAAGAAACACTGAAATTCAATCCCGATGCCGCCTATGTGCATTACACGCCCAATGAAACCATTGTCGGCGTTGAGTTTCCCTATATTCCCGACACCGGTGATATACCTCTGGTTGCGGATATGTCCTCGACCATCTTGTCACGTCAGATTGATGTTTCCAAATTTGGTTTGATCTATGCCGGTGCGCAGAAAAATATCGGCCCAGCCGGTCTGACCATTGTCATCATTCGGGAAGACTTGCTGGGCAAGGCCAAATCGAATATGCCCGCCATGTTCGATTACAAAATACACGCCGACAACGACTCCATGTACAACACGCCGCCAACCTATAGCTGGTATCTGTCGGGTCTGGTTTTCGCCTGGCTGAAAGAGAAGGGTGGATTGCCTGCGATGGAAGCGATTAATCAGAAGAAGGCCGACAAGCTCTACGCGGTGATTGATGCTTCAGACTTTTACTCAAGTCCGGTAGAGAAAAGCTGTCGTTCCTGGATGAATGTTCCATTTGTGCTGGCCAATGCGGATCTGGATGCAAAATTTCTTGAAGGTGCTGCAAAACAGAAATTGCACTCCTTAAAAGGTCACCGTTCGGTGGGTGGTATGCGCGCGAGTATCTATAACGCCATGCCGGTTGAGGGTGTAGATGCTTTAATAGACTTCATGGTCACCTTCGAAAAAAACAATGCCTGATAAATTGCCCGTTGTCTGAATCTACAAGGCTGAAATTTTAATTATGATAAAAGTAAAAACATACAATAACATTTCGGAGAAAGGCCTTAGCCGTCTGCCGACTGATATCTATACAATCGGTGAAGATCATGCTGATCCCGATGTTATTATGCTGCGTTCCGCAAAATTGCACGATATGGAAATACCTCGATCCCTGAAAGCGGTCGGGCGCGCAGGTGCGGGTACCAACAATGTACCGGTTGCCCGCCTGAGTGAAGAGGGTGTGGTGGTATTTA
This sequence comes from Gammaproteobacteria bacterium, assembly GCA_032251315.1. GTDB lineage: Bacteria > Pseudomonadota > Gammaproteobacteria > SZUA-229 > SZUA-229 > LH-M37. The sequence continues at coordinate 11,653 of JAVVEE010000011.1, read as the reverse complement.
ATGCCCCGGGGGCGAATGCGAATGCAGTAAAAGAGCTGGTGATAGCCGGAATGTTACTGGCATGCCGTAATATAATTCCGGCCTGGCAATATGCCTCCAATGTCACAGGCACGGTGGAAGAGCAGAACAAGGCCGTCGAAGACGGCAAGAAAAAATATGTCGGTTATGAGCTACCGGGCCGCACACTCGGCGTCATAGGTCTGGGCGCTATTGGTGTTGAAGTGGCCAATGCAGCCATGGCGCTGGGCATGCGTGTTGTTGGTTTTGACCCGACTATTACCATAAGAAGCGCCTGGAAGCTGTCCTCAGATGTGCAGGAAATGTCCAGCGTCGATGAGCTGTTGCAGCAATCAGACTTTGTCACTTTTCATGTGCCACTGGTGGAGAGTACCCAGGATTTGTTGAATGCTGAACGCATCGCCGGCATGAAAGATGGCGCAGTAATTCTGAACTTCGCCCGTGATGGCATTGTGGATGACGATGCGGTGTTAGCGGCCATTGGCAGCGGCAGAATTCGAGCCTATGTTTGTGATTTTCCCGCTGAGAAACTCAAAAACAACGATCGAGTTATTACCCTGCCGCATCTCGGAGCCTCAACCATTGAGGCCGAAGAAAATTGTGCCATTATGATTGCTGATCAGATCAGGAATTTTATGGAAAACGGCAACATAAAAAATTCAGTAAATTTCCCGGATGTAAAATTAGCCAGAGTCGGTGATGTGCGCCTGGCCATTGCCAATAAAAATATGCCGGACATGGTCGGGCAGATTTCGCATGTTCTGGGTCAGGCGGGTGCGAATATTTTGCACATGACTAACGAATCCAAAAATGGTCTGGCCTATACGCTAATCGACCTTGAGTCCAGCATCAGTGATGATGTGCTCGACAAGATTGTTGAAATTGACGGTGTTATAAAAGCACGGCAAATTTAATCACCCCCTATGACGGCAAAAGACCCCCTTTCTGAAGTTCGTGAACGTATTGATAAAATCGATATTGATTTGCAGCAACTGATATCCGAGCGTGCCGAGTGTGCCACCAAGGTCGCGGAGATAAAAAATAAACAGGGTGAGAACGGGCATTTTTATCGACCCGAGCGCGAAGCTCAGGTCTTGCGCGCGGTTAAGGATAGAAATAAAGGCCCGCTCGACGATAATGCCATTGCCGGAATTTTTCGCGAGATCATGGCCGCCTGTCTGGCGCTGGAAAAACCACTGAAAATCGCCTTTCTCGGCCCGGAAGGAACCTATACCTATTCTGCTGCGCTGAAACATTTTGGCCATTTTTTTGAAAAAGAATCGGTCAGCAGCATCGAAGAGGTGTTTCGTCTGGTTGAAGCTGACGGGGCCGATTTCGGTGTAGTGCCGGTTGAAAATTCAACGGAAGGCATGATTAATCACACTCTGGATTTGCTGATGCAGTCGTCGCTCTCCATTAGCGGTGAGGTGGAGTTAAGAATTCGTCACAATCTGCTTTCCAAAGAAAGTGAACTGGCGAATATCAAACGCGTGTATTCGCATCAGCAGTCCCTTGCGCAATGCCGTTTATGGCTGGATAAATATCTGCCCAATGCCCAGCGCATTGCCACCAACAGCAATGCCGAAGCGGTGCAGCTGGCACACGAGCATAAACACGCCGCGGCCATTGCCGGTATTCAGGCTTCCGAGCTATATGATGTGCCGGTACTGAAGTCTGATATCGAAGATGAGCCCGACAACACAACCCGTTTTGTCGTTATCGGTAAACATCAGTCACCGCCGAGTGGAAATGACCGCACCAGCCTGCTGGTGTTTGCGCATAATCGTCCGGGTTCATTATTTGGTTTGTTAGAACCGCTCGCGAAACGAAATATCAGCATGAGCAATATTGAATCCCGACCTTCCCGTAAAGGCGTCTGGGAATATGTGTTCTTCATGGATATTGATGGCCATCGGGATGACGAGAATGTGCGGGCGGCTGTCGAAGAGATGGAACAGGCGAGTGCCATGGTGACGATTCTGGGCGCTTACCCAAAAGCCGTTATCTAAAAGCCAGCCTCTAAATCCAATCAATCTAAGACAGTGATAATTAATCACTATTTACAAGCACTATGAAAAAGTCATTTCAATCGCTAGCCACCCAAGGCGTGCAAAAACTCACGCCCTATCTGCCGGGAAAACCGGTTGATGAGCTGGAGCGTGAGCTAGGCATTAGCAACTCGATTAAACTCGCCTCTAATGAAAATCCTCTGGGGCCGGGTGCTAAAGCGGTCGCTGCGATACGGGCGCACTGTGAGTCGGTCAATTTCTATCCTGATGGCAGTGGTTACAAACTGCGCGCATGTCTTGCCGACAAGTTTAATATTGATATTGCCTGTGTAACACTGGGCAACGGTTCCAATGATGTGCTTGAACTGGTCGCGCACGCTTTTCTGGATGCACAAACATCGGCAGTTTTTTCAGAATATGCCTTTGCCGTTTATCCCATTGCGGTGCAGGCGGTGGGCGCAACCGCGAATATCGCCGCCGCTTTCCCACCCGATCACGCTACCATGCCACTGGGACACAATCCGCAAACATTGCTGGCAAGCGTGGATGAAAAAACCCGCTTGCTGTTTATCGCCAATCCTAATAATCCCACCGGCACCTGCCTCTCCACTGAAATGCTCCAGCAGATTCTGGATGGCGTGCCCGAAGATGTAGTGGTTGTTCTGGACATGGCTTACAACGAGTATATGGATGCGGTGTTTCACTTTGAGTTCGGTGAATGGCTGGCCCGCTATCCGAACCTGGTGATCACCGGCACTTTTTCCAAGATATATGCACTGGCTGGTCTTCGCATAGGTTATGCACTTTCCAGTGCTGAAATCGCTGATCTCCTTAATCGGGTGAGACAGCCTTTCAATACGAATATACTGGCGCAGGAGGCCGCGCTGGCCTCGCTGGACGATGAGGAACACATTCAAAAGAGTGTGCTGCTGAATAACGCCGGCAAAGCGTATTTGCAGCAAGCATTCACCGAGATGGGACTGGATTATCTGCCGACCATGGCAAATTTCATTACCGTTAATTTCCGTCAGGATGCCCAGCCGATCTATCAGGCGCTATTGCGTAAGGGCGTCATTGTCCGGCCGGTGGCCAACTATAATATGTCGGAGTATCTGCGAATTACTATAGGTACCGACGCGCAAAACCGACGCTTTATTCAGGCCCTGGGCGAGGTCCTGTCATGACAACGAAAGTGCAGACGGTCTGCATCATCGGTACCGGCCTGATTGGCGGCTCACTCGCGCTGGCGCTGAAGCAGGCGGGTTTTTGCCGGCGCGTGATTGGCGCCGGGCGAACCGAAGCCACGCTGCAAAAAGCCGTTGAGCTAGGTGTTATCGACCACTATGAAATGGATTATGCTGTCGCCGTTAAAGACGCCGATATTGTGGTGGTCGCGGTGCCCCTGAGTGCAATGAAACATGTGTTTGAGCAGATTGCGCCTGCGTTATCAGCAACCGCCGTGCTGACAGATGCCGGCAGCGCCAAGCAGAGCGTGATCAAAGATGCCGAACTGGCGCTGGCTAAAAATTTCAATCGCTTCGTGGCGGGGCACCCCATTTCCGGCACGGAGAAAAGCGGAATCACCGCGGCTTTTGTCGATCTTTATAAAAACCGCAAAGTCATTCTCACGCCTACAGACCGGGCCGATGCTGACGCGGTTAAACTGATTACTGAAATGTGGCAGGCGGCGGGAGCCGAAGTTGAATCCATGTCTGCCCAACATCACGATATGGTACTGGCGGGCACCAGCCACCTGCCACATATTCTGGCCTTTGGTCTGGTGGACTGCCTGAATAATCCTGAAGAGGTGGATGAGGTTTTTCGTTTCGCCGCAGGTGGCTTTCGTGACTTCACCCGCATCGCCTCCAGTGATCCGGTGATGTGGCGGGATATCTGCCTGAGTAATCGCGAAGATATTTTGCGCATGATGGAAAAATATCAGCAGCAACTGCAAACCATTCATCAGGCGTTGCAGGACAGTGATGGCGAAGCCCTGATCAATATTTTTGCCCGCGCCAAACAGGCGCGAGATCGATTTAACAATGAATAGTCAGGCTGGAAATCACTGATGAAATTTACAGTACAAAACGGCGGAGTGCTCAAGGGCCGTATTCGTGTGCCCGGAGACAAATCCATTTCGCATCGCTCCATCATGTTCGCGGCCATCGCCGAAGGCACCAGCCACATTAGCGGTTTCCTGGAAGGCGAAGACAGCCTCAATACCCTGCGCGCGTTTCGTGCCATGGGCGTTGACATAGAAGGGCCGGATAACGGCAAGGTTGTGGTGCACGGCGTCGGTATGCAAGGGCTGAAAAAGCCACCGCAGGCCCTGGATGTCGGTAACTCAGGCACCTCAATGCGATTGCTGGCGGGGCTGTTTTCCGGGCTGGCTTTTGATGTGGAACTGAAGGGGGATGTCTCGCTATCGAAGCGCCCCATGGCTCGCGTCACCCGGCCGCTGGCGGAAATGGGCGCAGTGGTTGAAACCGCCACAGAGGGTCGGCCGCCATTAAAGATCCGCGGTGGGAAAGAGTTGCACGCCATTCATTATCAGATGCCCATGGCTAGTGCGCAGGTGAAATCGTGCTGTCTACTGGCCGGGCTTTATGCCCGGGGCCGCACCTGCGTGACCGAGCCCGCCCCCACGCGCGACCATACCGAGCGAATGCTGACCGCTTTCGGCTGGCCGGTTGAAGTGAAGGGTGACACCGTCTGTCTGCAAGGCCCGGCCAAACTCAGCGCCTGTGATGTTGATGTGCCCGCGGACATCTCTTCCTCGGCCTTTTTTATGGTGGGCGCCAGCATTGCTCTAAATTCGGATATCACGCTGGAGCATGTCGGCGTTAATCCCACCCGAACCGGCGTGATCGACATTCTGAAGTTGATGGGCGCCGACATTGAATTAATGAACCCGCGCGAGGCGGGCGGTGAGCCGGTGGCTGATATCCGGGTCAGAAGCGCGCAGTTGAAAGGGGTCGTAATCCCGGCGCATCTGGTGCCTCTGGCAATCGATGAATTCCCGGCCATCTTTGTGGCCGCCGCCTGCGCCGAGGGTGAAACGGTGATCACCGGTGCCGAGGAGCTGAGGGTCAAGGAGTGCGACCGTATTCAGGTGATGGCCGAAGGCTTGCAGGCCCTGGGCATTGATGCCCGGGCAACTGCTGACGGTATGGTTATTCAGGGCGGGTCGATCCAGTCCGGTCGAGTGCATAGCCATGATGACCACCGTATCGCCATGGCCTTTTCCATGGCTGCATTGCGTGCTTCCGGTCACATCGAGATTGAAGATTGTGACAACGTCAGCACCTCATTTCCCGATTTCGTCGAGCTGACCGCCAGTGCCGGTCTGGCCATTACAGTGAGTGGTTGATTTATGATGAGTGATAAAGTCCCGGTAATAACACTTGACGGCCCCAGTGGCGTCGGCAAAGGCACAGTCTGTCTGTGGCTGGCAAAAACTCTTGGCTGGCATATTCTTGATAGCGGCTCTCTGTACCGGCTTCTGGCCCTAAGTGCCGGAGACCGGCCTGATCTGGATGATATTGCCCAACTCGTTGAATTGGCAGAGAATATGGATATCGAGTATGTGTCTTCAGAGGCGGGTTTGCGCATTTATCTGGATGGCGAAGACGTTTCAGAGGCGATACGTAGTGAGGCAATAGGAGTGCGGGCTTCGAAAATCGCCGCGCTTCCCGAAGTGCGTCAGGCCCTGCTCGACAAGCAGAGGGCCTTTGCCAGAGTCCCCGGACTGGTCGCGGATGGCCGGGATATGGGGACGACGGTTTTTCCCGATGCCGAGCTGAAAATATTTCTGACAGCCAGTGCCGAAGAACGCGCAAAAAGGCGTTGTAAGCAGTTGAAAGACAAAGGGATTGGTGTTAATCTCTCGGAGCTCACCGTCGAGCTTCAGGAGCGCGACGAAAGAGATTCAACGCGATCAGTTTCGCCGTTGGTAGCGGCGGAAGATGCCATCGTTATCGATACGACCGAACTGGGTATCGAGCAGGTGTGTAGCAGAGTCATGCAACTGGTTGAGCAGCGTTTGTTGAAAGTATGAAAAACTAGCGGTCTGGGAAAACATTCCTTAGACCATATATTTAACCACAACCTAATGTGTATTTATTACTAAATCCTAAACGGTAGATATGCATAAAAACTAAATTATTATGTCTGAAAATTTTGCAGAATTATTCGAAGAGAGCTTGGCTCATACAGAAATGACCGCAGGTACCGTAGTCACCGGTACTGTTGTTGAGATCCATGACGGTTATGTCACTATTGCAGCCGGGCTTAAATCAGAGGGCGTTGTCCCCGAAAGTCAATTTTATAATCAGGCCGGCGAGCTGGAAGTAGCTGTTGGTGATGATGTTGAAGTTGTGCTTGAAGCCGTTGAAGACGGTTTTGGTGAAACACGTCTGTCACGTGAAAAAGCGAAACGTGCCAGAGCATGGAAATCACTGGAAACTTCATTCGAAGCTGAAGAAATTATTACAGGTGTTATCACTGGTCGAGTTAAAGGCGGCTTCACCGTCGAGCTGGGCGATATTCGTGCGTTCCTTCCAGGCTCACTGGTTGATGTTCGACCTGTTAGAGATACCTCTTACCTGGAAGGTAAAGAGCTTGAGTTTAAAGTTATTAAACTTGATCAGAAGCGTAACAACGTTGTGGTATCACGTCGTGCGGTAGTTGAAAAAGAATACAGTGCTGAGCGTGAAGAACTGCTGAACAGCATTGAAGAAGGCAAGACACTTAAAGGTGTTGTTAAAAATCTTACCGATTACGGCGCATTTCTTGATCTGGGCGGTATTGATGGTCTGTTGCACATCACTGATATGGCCTGGAAACGTGTTCGTCATCCTTCAGAAATTGTTGAAGTGGGTGATGAAATCGACGTGGTTGTACTTAAGTACGACAAAGAGAAAACACGTGTGTCATTGGGTCTGAAACAGTTAGGTCAGGATCCATGGGCGGAAATTGCGCGTCGTTATCCCGAAGGTTCACGTCTTATGGGCAAAGTCAGCAACATCACCGATTACGGTTGTTTTGTTGAAATTGAAGACGGTGTTGAAGGCTTGGTTCATGTTTCTGAAATGGACTGGACTAACAAGAACGTCAGCCCGAGTAATGTAGTAACACTGGGTGACGAAGTTGAAGTAATGATTCTGGATATCGATCCTGAACGTCGTCGTATTTCACTGGGCATGAAACAGTGCAAGCCTAATCCATGGGACGAGTTTTCCGCGACCCATAATAAAGGTGACAAAGTATCAGGTGTCATTAAATCCATTACTGACTTCGGCGTATTCGTCGGCCTGAATGGTGACATTGACGGTCTGGTTCACATGTCCGATGTTTCCTGGGATGTGGAAGGCGTTGAAGCCATTCGCGATTACAAGAAAGGCGATACCATCGAAGCGGTTGTGCTTTCAATCGACCCTGAACGTGAGCGTATTTCTCTGGGTATCAAGCAGATGGAGCAGGATCCGGTTTCAACCTACATGGCTGAATACAAGAAAGGCGCTATCGTTAAAGGCAAGGTTACAGCTGTTGACGCCAGAGGCGCTACCATCGATTTAGGTGAAGGCGTAGAAGGCACATTGCGTGCTTCCGAACTCTCACGTGATCGTGTTGAAGATGCGACCACAGTGCTGAAAGTCGGCGACGAAGTCGAAGCCAAACTGATGGGTGTTGATCGTAAGAGCCGGGTTCTGAATCTTTCTGTGAAAGCTAAAGATTACCAGGATGAAAGCGAAGCGATGAAAGACTACTCCAAGTCGCAGGAATCAGCAGCAACAACCTTTGGTGATTTGCTGAAAGAGCAAATGGATGCTGGCGAAAAGTAGTGTTTACTGCTACATATAAAGAAGTAAACGCAGGCAGTTAATCAAAGAAGGTTTCAAAAAATAATGACTGAAGAATCGATAGAAAAGTCAGTGATGAAGTCTGAATTGATTGAAAGGATTTCACGCAAGCAAACGCATCTTGCCTACAAGGATGTAGAACTGGCAGTTAAATGTTTGTTGGGACGAATGAGTAATTCGTTATCGACGGGTGAGAGAATCGAAATCAGAGGATTTGGTAGTTTCTCATTACACTTCAGGCCGCCACGTTCAGGTAGAAACCCAAAAACCGGAGATTCGGTTTCTCTACCCGGCAAGTACGTGCCGCATTTTAAACCAGGAAAAGAGCTTAGAGAACGTGTGAATGCTTCTCTAGCGAAAGAGAAAAAATAAAGCGATTTCAACCGCTATGCCAACCCTGGCGTAGCGGTTGTTTTTTTGTCCTGAGCAGTTTTGTTAGTTTATTCACGAACAATCTTAAGCAGGAAATCTCGTTGTGACTGATTTGTTTGAAATGCCAACGTTGATACTGTTAACCTCCCTCATCTTATTGCTGCTTGTCTGGCTTATCAGAGCTAAACGTTCGAGCAAAACCAAAAAAAACCGCCGTCTTCCACCCGAGTACTTCACCGGCCTTAATTATTTGCTTAATGACGAGCACGGAAAGGCGCTCGATATATTTGTAAAACTTGTCGAGTCTGACTGGGAAATTGTAGATACCCATTTTGCCCTGGCCAAAATCTTTCGTAAAAATGGCGAAATAGATAAGGCCATAAAAATCCATCAGGGCCTGATAGCCAGACCCTCATTGCCTGAAAAATACCGCAGCAAAGTTTTGCTGGAGCTGGGCTACGATTACCTGGCCGCCGGTTGGCTGGATCGTGCAGAAGGGCTGTTTAAAGAGGTTCTGATTAATGACCGTAAATCAGAAAAAGCTAAACGCAATCTGATTCTTATTTATCAGCAGGAAAAAGACTGGCATAAGGCGATTGATGTGGGCGCGGATCTCTTCTCAGAAGGAAAGTCAGGTGTTGGTGCCATGGTTTCGCAGTACTATTGCGAGCTGGCGGAAATAGCCAAAAACAAAGGCGATATTACCCTGGCTGCGCAGAATTCAAGACAGGCGCTGCATTACGACCAGGGTTCTATCCGTGCACTGATATTGTTGGCCGATCACGAAATCGATAAGTGCAATTATGCTCAGGCTTTGCGCTATCTTGAACAGGTAGAGAAACGGGATATCGCCTTTTTTCCTGTGATCCTCGACAAGCTAATAGAGTGTTATCACCGTACTGCAGGTTCGGAAAAGTTGCTGTCATATCTGCATGAAATCGAGTTGCAACACCCCTTGTTAGCGATTAATGAGAAACATGCGATAGTAATTGAGCGTTATCAGGGCAGGGATGCAGCTATCGAATATCTCACTGCCAAGATTCAAGATTATCCTGATTCCAAAAGCATGCTTTCCCTGATCAATTATAAAACCAGCCAGTCTGAGGTGAGTGAGCGTGCTCTTTTACTGGATCTGAAATCGGCGCTGATCAAAATGCAGCAGGATGTGGCTGATTACCAGTGCCATCATTGCGGATTTCAGGCTAATACTCTTTACTGGTTGTGTCCGAGCTGCCAGAGCTGGGCAACAGTTAAGCCTACAATGATAGAAACAACATGCAAACAATAATAAAATCAAAAATCATCGTTGCCCTCGATTACTCAAACGAGCAAGCGGCCATGCAACTAGTCGAGAAGCTAAATCCTGAATTATGCCGTTTAAAAGTAGGTAAAGAACTGTTCACCCGTTGCGGCCCCTCATTGGTAAAAAACCTGGTTGCCGCTGATTTTGATGTGTTTCTGGATCTTAAATTTCACGACATTCCCAACACCGTGGCTAAAGCCTGTGAAGCGGCAGCCGAACTGGGCGTATGGATGCTCAATGTGCATAGCCTGGGCGGTGAGGCCATGATGCAAGCTGCACGCGAGGCGCTGGCTTATGAAAATGCGCCGCTGTTGATTGCGGTGACGTTGCTGACCAGCAGCGGTGAAAATGAGTTGAAAGCGTTAGGTATTGAACAGACCCCTGCGCAATTTGTGAGGCGACTGGCTACTATGGCAAAAAATGCCGGGCTGGACGGGGTCGTCTGTTCGGCGCAAGAAGCCTTCCTGCTGAAACAGCAATGCGGTGATGACTTCCTGCTGGTGACACCGGGCATACGCCCGGAAAACACCGCCTCTGATGACCAGAATCGGGTCATGACGCCGCAACAGGCTATTAATAACGGCTCGGATTACCTTGTAATCGGCCGGCCTGTGACGCAGGCAGAGGATCCTGTACGGGTTTTGTCTGAAATTAATGCTCAGATAGGGCTTGTATCCTAATGTTTCATGTGGTAATTTTAAGACTCCATTAACCAACACAGGGAAGCGTTATGATGAAAATCATCCAATCCTTAGCACTATCGTTACTCCTTTCAATCTCTGCTTCTGTATTTGCAGCCCCCGTCAACATCAATACTGCGGATGCGACGACACTGTCGTCTGAACTTACCGGCATCGGTGAGAAGAGGGCAGAAGCAATCATCGCTTATCGCGAAGCCAACGGTCCATTCAAATCAGCCGAAGAGCTGATGAACATCAAGGGCATTGGCGAGAGTATTTTGAAGAAAAACGCGGAGAATATTGTTACTAAATAATACCCCGCATCCTGCTGTAAAAAAGGCCTGCTTTGCAGGCCTTTTTTGTTCCGCAATTGGTAGACTACCCGCTATGGATAATCAAAATTACAATTTATTCGATGCTGCCTTAGCCTGCCTTACTACTAAACAGCCGCACGAAAAGATTCACAAAACACGCGATTTAAACGAACAGTGGCTGTCTGGCAAACTCAGCCTCTGTTCACCGCTAGAGGCTAAACGCATAGCCACACCCGGCAGACCGGAGCTGCCCAAACTGGTTAATCCCAGAGACGTACCCAGGCGCGGTTTTAATTCCGAAGCGGCGCGCCTGAAACTGGTGCATGCAATTACACATATCGAATTCAACGCCATCAATCTGGCGCTCGATGCAGTATATCGGTTCAGAGACATGCCGCAGCAATATTATACCGACTGGCTTAATATTGCCGTCGAAGAAGCGCTGCATTTTTCCTTGCTGGAAACCTATCTGAAATCTAAAAATTCATTTTACGGCGCATTCGAATCGCATAATGGCCTGTGGGAAATGGCGCTTAAAACCGATCACGATGTAATGGTAAGAATGGCGCTGGTGCCTCGAGTATTAGAAGCGCGAGGACTTGATGTCACACCCGGCATGATTACCAAATTTGAAGGCATCGGCGAGACAGCGCTGGTGGATATTCTCAATGTCATTCAGCGAGATGAAATCGGCCATGTAGAAAGAGGCAATTACTGGTACAATGAATTATGCCGACAGCGCTCGCAGTCTGCCTCACAAACCTTTCATCAACTGCTGGATGAATACATGGAAGAGTCGATGTTCGATTCATTAAATGAAGAAGCACGGCTACAGGCAGGCTTTTCCAGACAGGAGCTAATTGAGCTGGCGGCCAGGAATAGACATATAAAAAACATATAGTCCGTAGAAAAAATAAAATCTTTGTTCGCTCAATATAAATATTGGCCTACGCCGATATGACGATCTCGCGTAGGGTGGACACCGCTCTTGTGCCCACGCGGTCTAAACAAAATGCAAAAATATACAGTCCACAGATAAGCGCAAATAGAACAATTCTATTTAAACTGCACAACCAGCCCTGACAGGCCTTTAGCT
>JAVVEE010000010.1:9962-47286 GCA_032251315.1 Gammaproteobacteria bacterium | reverse complement strand
TGCCGAGCGTACACGGATGTATTCTCAGCGCGTCTTGATTGAAGGGTATCCTTTCCATGTAACTCAATAGTATGTGTTACAGGCTACATTGTTTCCAGATGGCTGATATGGGTTTAAAATTCGGGTAAATGTTGTGATATTATCCGGTCAATTTAAATTTTCCCTGAATGATGAATTATATTTATGAATAGAGTAAATCACGTTTTATTAGCGATTGCGTTTCCGTTTTTTATGGCGGCTGATGTTTATGCAGAAGATCGCATCGATGCCTTTGAGCTTGTCTATGAAGAGCGGGAGGCGGGTGGTGAGGCCTACCAGGTTAAGTTTACGGTGACTGACCGCTATCTGAGAATAGATCAGTTGGATGATGAAAGTGGTTATGTTGTTTATGACGATAAGCTGCGTGTTGTTCGCAGTGTGACGCATCATGATCAATCAATCTTGTTGATACCTGATTACGCCTATCAGAAACCGGATTTCAGTGAACTCGTTGATGTTGAGTATTTCAGTGTGCCGGAGGCTCCGGCCATTGCGGGTAAGTCTGTTTATGGCTACCGGGTGGTTGCTACTGATGAAAGCAAAGAAACCTGTATAGATATCAAGCTGGCAGAAGGGCTGCTTCCTGAGGTGACAACACTGCTGGCGTCGTATCAGAAAATTATGGCCGGGCAGCAGTCTCGGTTACTGGAACTCACGCCGGAGGAATTTCGTGGTCGCTGCTTTTTATACGATCAGGTTTTTAACGAGGGTGATTATTATAGTAAAGGCTTGCCCATTTACGAATGGCACAGCAACGGCAAAAGCCGGTTGCTGTTAACGTATAAAAAGACCGCGGTTGATGCGGCAATATTTAAATCAGAAGAGAAGTATCAGGAATATTCGCTGGATTGATTTTGTTGATTAAACAAATTTGACGAGTTCCGGTTCGGCTGTTTTGCTGATGCGCAAATAACTGCCGGCCTCGTGCCAGTCGCCCAGGACGATACGTTTGGCCGGCTGGTTGTCGAGTTCGAACAGGTGGATGGCCTCACGATGGGTATGGCCATGAATTAATAAATTGACTGAGTGTTCTTGCATGGCCTCAATCACGGCGTTGTGATTAACATCCATGATTTCATAATCTTTTTCGGCATTGGCCTGTTCGCTTTTCTGGCGCATCGATTGCGCTAGTTGCAGACGTTCCTGCGGTGATTTGGCCAGGGTCTCCTGCTGCCAGGCTTTGTTTCTAACCACGGCTCTGAATGCCTGATAGGCGGCATCATCCGTGCAGAGGGTGTCGCCGTGCATCAACAGGGCTTCCTGTCCGTAGAAGTTTTCAATGACGGGTTCGTTGATGATTTTGAAGCCACATTTCTGTGCGAGTTGCTGGCCGATCAGGAAATCACGATTCCCCGCCATAAAAAACACCGGCACGCCGTTATCGCTTAATTTTTTTAGCGCGTTAAAGGCGGGTTCTAATCCGGGTACTTCGATGTCATCGCCCAACCAGTATTCAAGAAAGTCGCCAAGGATATAAAGTCTATCGGCGTGAATGGCGATTTCATCGACAAATCGTACAAAAAGATCAATGACCCCGGGTTGTTCAGGATCAAGGTGCAGATCTGAGATGAATAGCCAGTCACGCACGAATACAGTTAAATCTCAGTAGCTTTTTCGAGGGTGACGGTTTCTGTAGGTACATCACCATGGCCGCCCTGGTTGCTGGTAGGGACACTGGCAATGGCATCAACCACATCCATGCCATCAGTGACCATGCCGAATGCGCAGTAGCCCCAGCCTTGTCCTGTAGGCGCGGTATGGTCGAGAAAGCTGTTGTCTTTATGATTGATAAAGAATTGAGCGGTGGCAGAGTGGGGGTCGCTGGTTCTGGCCATGGCAATGCTGCCGCGCACATTGGAGAGTCCGTTGTCGGCTTCGTTTTTAATCGGAGCGCCCACTTCTTTTTGCGTCATGTCCGGCGTGAAGCCACCACCCTGAACCATGAAGTTTGGAATAACACGATGAAATATCGTGCCATTGTAAAAACCCTCATTGACGTATTTCAGAAAATTAGCCACTGTTGCCGGCGCTTTTTCTTCGTTAAGTTCGATGGTGATGTTGCCCTTAGAGGTTTCAAGGAGAACTTTTTTAGACATGATGGATACCTTTGCTGGTGGATAGTGTTGTTCAATGGTGCCCCGAAGAGGATTCGAACCTCTGGCCTTCCCCTTAGGAGGGGGACGCTCTATCCAGCTGAGCTATCGGGGCAGGAATAGGGGCGAATATTACATTGATTTGTGACGTTTTGCATTTTTCACAGTGGCGATTTGTATTGTTCGCCGCATTATCTTTTTAGCTTGCGATGTTCGGAGCGGTTTCGATAAAAGCGAAATAACCTCCAGAGATAGGATTCCGGCTCGTCTTTAAGGCTCATGACATAGTTGAGGCTGCTCATGACATTAAGCGTCCAGTGCATATTTCTTTTCACTGCGGGCGTTCCGCAAAATAATATTTTGTCATCCAGTTTTAGTTCTAAATCCTCATCAGGCAGCAATATTTCCTCGTGATCTCGAATTAGTAGCAATGGAATGCAGCGAAGTTTCAGCTGGCGATTGCCTGGATCCTGAGTCAGATGCGACATTTCTACGGTGCGACCGAATTTTATTGCCTGTACGATAGTCGGTGATGAAGCAGGGTTAATGGTGACCGACCAGGTGTGGGGTCGGGAGTCGCCAATGACGGCGCTGAGCCGACTGATGGTTATATTTGCCCATTCCTCATCCTGTTGTTTGGCCAGGTACAGAAAGTTATCCAGTAAAGGAGTGAGGAAAAAAGCACGAACTTTACGCGCGATGATTTCACGTGGATGCATAACAATGCGCGTGATAGCGGCATCGGGTGAAGCGTTACGTTGAGTTGAAGAGTGGTAAAGAATACGGTTGTTGTGTTTGTTCTGTCTGGCAATGACGAAAATTTCGGGATTAATGGCCAGTGCGGTCATGATGATGGATAAGTTATTTGAGTCATTGTCTGAGCCGGCGACGATGCCCGCCGCTGTGGCAGCTCCGGCCTTGTTCAAAGTATTGTGGTCGGTACCGGTGCCGGTAATAAACTGATTTATTTCTGCCAGTAGATCAAAGTCAGCTTTTACCTTTTCGTCAGGGTCAATGATTACGGTCGGAATATTTTTGGCTTTCAGGTGCTTATAAATTTCGCGTCCAAACCGGCCATAGCCACAAAGAATCCAGGGGCCTTTGTTCAGGTATATGGGGTCGTTGAGTTTTGTATCCGGCGCATCGGTTAACCAGTCGTGAATGAGGTGCAGGGAAGGGGAATGGATCAGCATGGAGAAGGTGTCTGCAAAACTCTCGTATGGATTGATGATGTAATCGGTGCCGAATGACAGCATATTTTCTTCAGTGTCCTTGAATTCAGAACGGCAGGCTACTTTTATATCCGGGTGCAGTAATTTGCTGCTGATTGCAATTTTCAGATTGGTTTTATCAGAGGCCGTCACCGCAATAACACCCCGGCACATGGGGTGGGTGATTCCAGCCAGTTCCAGCATATAGGGGTCGCAAGCATCGCCGATGATGCTGGGAACGTATTCCTTGAGTTCATCTATATTTAATTTATTGAGATTTTCCTTTTCCTTTTCAACGATGACAGCCCGGCAATGTTCTTCGGTGAGTGAGGTGACGATGGCTTTGCCGGTTTCTCCTAAGCCACAAATAAGGTAAAAAGGCTCGTGCAGGGTTTTGATGTCTTTCTTAAACCGGCTGACGGCGACGGCGTCAATAAATGCTTTATTCTGCATCAGGGCGATAATTTTACCCAGAGTATAAAACCAGCTGATCACCGTGGAGTAGATGGTTGTCAGTACCCATAAACGCTGTGCATTGGTAAATTCATAGGGAACTTCACCATAGCCAATGGTTGTAGCCGTATAGCTAACGAAATAAAAGGCATGAAAGAAACCCATGTGCCAGGTATTGCCTTCGTCGTCAACGCCGGGGATCAGCACAAGGCCCAGAACCGCTACGCTATAAACACCAATCAATAGCAGAAAAGGTATTCGCAGGCTGCGAATTATTAGGGGTATAACATTATCCATAGGGAGGCATTCTTTAGCGACGAAGCATGGCGGTTTCCATCATCAGCAGAATAACGGAGATAATGTTGGCTAATAAAGCGCCGCCACTGAGTGAAATGATGGTGGCCATAACCGCCGGTGTTAGACCAACCTGCTGAATGTGAACCGCAAAAGTCCAGACCAGCACGGCGGAAATTAACTGCACGACAGCCACCAGGCTGGAAGCCAGCAACATGGCGCCCAGTTGCGAGCGGTCGCCGAATTTGAGTACCGTGGCTATCAGGTTAATGACGACTACAGCAAATAGCTCATAAATATCATGATGATCGGGGTTGGCGACGTCGCCATAAAAAAAACCGAAGTTAAGCGTTAAGGCTAATATCATAAAAAAACTGAAAATAACTTTTTCGAGATTCATTTTTTACTCCTGATTAGCTTGTTTTTTTAGGCCGGTAACCTGCATCCACGTTTAAACTATGGATTCAGGTCAGTAATTTAACAAGAATGCTTTGGTAAATACGGGTCAGTTTCTCCAGATCGTTAATATTAACGTTTTCGTCAATTTTATGGATGCTCTCGTTAACCGGGCCCAGTTCAACCACCTGTGCGCCGGTGGGCGCGATAAAGCGACCATCGGATGTGCCGCCGGCCGTGGATAGCTCGGTATCGATATCGCACACCTCTTTGATTGCGCCTTGAGCCGCACTTACCAGTGCGCCACTTGCGGTAAGAAACGGCTGGCCGGAAACCGACCAGTCCAGGGAGTAGTTAAGGTTGTGGCTGTCTAATATATCCTCAACACGTTTCTGTATTTCGGTGTGGGTCAGTTCGGTGGAGAAGCGCAGATTGAACAGCACCTCCAGGTCGCCGGGTATGACGTTGGTCGCTCCCGTGCCCGCATTAATGTTCGAAACCTGGAAACTGGTGGGCGGGAAGAATTCATTGCCCTCATCCCAGTGTTCTGTCACTAATTCATTTAGTGCCGGCGCGAACAGATGGATGGGGTTTTCAGCGAGCTGGGGATAAGCAATATGACCTTGATGACCATGTATAGTCAGGGTGCCGGAGATCGAACCACGACGGCCGTTTTTTATCACATCACCCACAGTGTCAGTGCTTGACGGTTCGCCGACAAGGCACCAGTCGATTTTTTCATTACGGGCCTGAAGTGTTTCAATGACCCGTACGGTTCCATCGTGTGCAGGGCCTTCCTCGTCGCTGGTGATCAAAAAGGCGATAGAGCCTTTTACAGGAGTGCCGGATTCGAACAGTGCTTTGCAGGCAACCATCATTGCGGCAATGCTGCTTTTCATATCAGCGGCACCGCGACCGTACAGGGTGTCGCCAACAAGGGTGGGCTCAAAAGGAGGGTGCGACCATTGCTCATGGGGGCCGGTAGGAACTACATCGGTATGTCCGGCGAAGACGAATAATGGCCCATCAGTGCCGAAGCGCGCCCAGAGATTATCAACTTCGCCGAACTTCATGTTTTCAATATTAAAGCCCAGAGGTTGCAGGTAACGCGCAATCATTTCCTGACAACCATGATCGTCCGGAGTTAGTGAGGGGCGCGCGATTAGTGTTTTAGCAAGGTCAAGTGTGTCGGACATAGGGTTATTATAAATAGCTCAGTAAAGTGAATTTTAGTTTTTCCTGCATTGAGGCATCAAGCGCCTGCTCGACATCTTTGTGGCGAATATCAAAATAATCAACGGCTTTTTCCCCAGCCGTCGATATCTTCGCGCTGAGGATGCCGATATTACAATCGATAAAGGCTTTGGCTATGATAGCGAGCAGGCCGTGGCGATCGACCGTATCGATATAAATACGAACAACATCAGGCTCGTTGGTGTTCTCAAAAGTGATTGTAGTCGGTACATCAAAGTGCTTATGTCTTCTTGGTGTCGACAGGCTGGAGTCAATGTGTTGGCTTGTGTCGCCGGCCAGTTTTTTGCATAGATCCGGAATCATTTCATAGACACTGTGTTCGAGCACATCGAGCGTATAGTTGTCGGAAATTATTTTGAATGTTTCCAGGGCGTAGTCGTTTTTGCAGTTGACCACCTCGGCGCTGACAATATTAAGGCCCAGTTGCCCCACTGTGCTGACTACGGTTGCAAATATGCCTTCTTTCGCCGGTGTGTAAATAAACAGTTCTACGCTGTCATTCTGGTTGTTGATGCGTGATTTAACCAGCGGTTGAGTATTGTTTTTAAGATTGAAAATAAGTTGTGTGTGCCAGACAATTTCACCCGGTGTATGTCGGAGAAAATATTCATCATTGAGATTTTTCCAGATGTCGTCTGACTGGTATGAACTAATGCCTTTAAGGTCAAGCATGCGCAGCGCATCGGTTTGATTGAGCTGAATGGTTTCAGGCCTGTCGATGCCGGATTCAAGCCCCTTCTGTAACAGCGATGCTGTCCGGTTGTAAAGCTCGATCAGCAGATTATCTTTCCAGCTGTTCCATTGTTTTGGATTAGTGGCGCGGATGTCCGAGATGGTCAGCAGGTAGAGATAATCCAGTCGGGACAGGCTGCGGACATTTTCGGCAAACTCCTGAATAATACCAGGATCACTGATGTCCTTACGTTGAGCGGTCATGGACATAATCAGGTGGCTGCGAACCAGCCAGCTTACCAGCTCGGCATCAGCGGTATCCATGTTATGGCTAATGCAAAACTCCAGTGCGTCTTCCGCACCCAGAATGGCGTGATCACCCTCGCGGCCTTTGGCGATATCATGAAACATGCCCGCCAGATATAACAGTTCGGGTTTGTTTAAGTGATGGAAGATGCCGCTGGCTAAAGGGAACTCGTGGCAAAATTCAGTGACTGAAAAACGCCGTAAAATCCGGATCAGAAACAGCGTGTGCTGGTCGACGGTATAGGCGTGAAATAGATCGTATTGCATGCGCCCGACAATGGATTCAAAAGCGGGAATGTAGGCGGCAAGAATGCCGTATCGATTCATTCTGCGCAGTTCGTGAGTGATGCCGCGATTGTTGCTGATGATTTTCATGAACAGTTTTTTAGCTTTAGTCGAAGCTCTGAACTTATCATCGATCAGGTATTTGTGGTGACGAATCAGGCGTATGGTTTCCGCGCGCACGCCCTGAATTTCAGGATGCTGCTGCATGATGTAGAAAAGTTTCAGCAGCTCAGTGGGGTGTTCCTTGAAAAGATCGCAGTCACGGATTTCCAGATAGCCGTGGCGGGTTTGAAATGCATCGTTGATGATATCGGGTTCGCCGGCTTTGTTGGCGTAAAGAATGGCTTCCCTGAAAAGTTGTAGCAGCATTTCATTAAGGTTTCCCAGCTCCATCACGGTGCGATAATACTGCTGCATGAACTGTTCAATGGCCTGATTGTTTCGGTCATTGATGCCGTCCTTGAAGCCGAATTCATTTGCCAGATCACGTTGATAATCAAACAGCAGTCGGTCTTCCCGGCGACTTGCCAGATAGTGCAGGCTACACCGGATTTTCCACAGCAGCCGCTGGCCTTCGATCAGGGTGTTGAGTTCGTCCTGCTGCAAAAAATCCTTGTCGACAAGGTCTTGCATATTTTTTGCATTGAAGTGGCGCTTGGCGACCCAGCCAATCATCTGTATGTCGCGTAAACCGCCCTGGCTTTCCTTGATGTTGGGCTCCAGACTGTAAGCGGTATCGTTGTACTTTCCGCTGCGCTGAAGTTGCTCCTCCAGTTTGGCCTGAAAATATGACTGGCTGTCCCAGATGGAGTCGGGACCGGTCTTGAACTGCATTTGCTCGAACAGCGTCTGATTGCCGGTAAGCAAACGTGATTCCATGATGTTGGTGACAACGGTAATGTCTTTTTCGGCTTCGGCAACACACTCGTCCAGAGTACGTACGCTGTGACCGATTTCAAGGCGGCTGTCCCAGAGCAGGGTCAGATAACGTTCCAGTGCATCCTTGGTCTGTTCATCTTCTTTTTCAATCAGTAGCAGCATCAGGTCAACATCAGAAGCAGGATGCAGTTCGCCCCGTCCGTAGCCGCCCACGGCGACAAGTGACACCGTCTGGCTGACATCGCGAAACAGGTGCTTGAAGACGGTGATCAGGAGGCGGTCTATGAGGTAAGCACGGCCATAAACGATGTCCTCCACGTCGACGCCCTGGTGGTAGAGGTTTTTTAGACCGTCATTAATCTGTGCAACAGCCACCTTGGTATAATACAGGCAGGTTTCGCTGTGCTGAGACAGATCGGTTTTAAGTTGCTCAGTGTCAAGTAACTGAACGATTTTCCGGCTCGGCTGATGTTTGAAATTATGCATAGAGGGCAAGGCTGATTTAGATTTCGTCGCCGGGGCACTGGGTTAGAATTTCGTGTCCGGTTTCCGTGACCAGTATGGTGTGTTCCCATTGCGCTGAAGGGCTGTGGTCTTTGGTGACGACGGTCCAGTTGTCGCTAAGTAATTTTACATGGCGTTTGCCGGCGTTAATCATCGGTTCGATGGTGAAAATCATGCCGGGCTCAAGTTCGATACCGGTGCCCGCCTTGCCGTAATGCAACACCTGCGGGTCTTCATGAAAGCCGAGACCAATGCCATGGCCGCAATATTCTCTAACAACAGAGCAGTGTTGTGATTCTGCGTATTGCTGGATAGCGTGTCCGATATCACCCAGATGGGCGCCCGGCCTGACCTGCTCAGCACCCAGTTTAAGGCACTCCAGCGCCACCTGTGATACACGTGCAGCTTTTACAGGCGGCTCGCCGATAAAAAACATCTTGCTGGTGTCGCCATGGAAGCCGTCTTTGATGATCGTGATATCAATATTGAGTATATCGCCCTTTTTCAGCTTTTTATTGCTGGGGATGCCGTGGCAGACCTGATGGTTCACCGATGTGCAGATGGATTTCGGGAAGCCGTGGTAATTCAGGGGGGCTGGAATGGCTTTTTGCACATTCACTATATAATCATGGCAAATTCGATCCAGCTCGTCGGTGGTTATACCGGCCTGGACGTGGGGGCGAATCATTTGCAGCACTTCCCCGGCTAATCGACCGGCAATGCGCATTTTTTCAATTTCCTGTTTATTTTTTATATGTATGGTCATGGTAATAATCGTATTATAATCAGCGGTTTATGGTTGAATTAGGCCGTGCTGGGCAGGGCTTAAAGCGTTGTTTATTTATCATCAATATGGTATAAAGCCGCCGCGCTCAAGAATTGCTTGAGCCTTAACGCGATATTGTTGCTGTCTCAGGACAGACTATATCGAATTTTACTACGCACATATACCGTCACATGCGATTGGGTGCCGTTTAAATAACGGTTATGGCATGGGGTGTATGGAGGCAAAACCCTTTTGGAGATAAAATCATGTCTAATGTAACTATGCGTCAAATGCTTGAAGCCGGCGTTCACTTCGGTCATCAAACTCGTTTCTGGAATCCAAAAATGAATCAATACATTTTTGGTGCACGTAACAAAATCCATATTATCAATCTTGAGAAAACATTACCCATGTATAATGATGCGGTTAATGCTTTAGGCAAGATTGCATCACAGAGAGGCACCATCCTTTTTGTCGGCACCAAGCGCGCTGCACGCCTGGTTGTAGGCGAAGAAGCAACACGTTGTGGCATGCCTTTCATTAATCACCGCTGGTTAGGCGGTATGTTGACCAACTTCGCGACAATACGCCAGTCAATCCAGCGCCTGATCGAACTGGAAGAGATGTCTACTAATGGCTCGTTTGATCGCCTGATCAAGAAAGAAGCGCTGGGTCTGACTCGGGAAATGGAAAAGAAAGAGAAAATTCTCGGTGGTATCAAGGGCATGAAAAGTTTGCCTGACGCGCTTTTCGTTATCGATGTCGGTCACGAAAACATTGCCGTGCTGGAAGCGAAAACACTGGGTATTCCAGTATTCGGTATTGTTGATACCAATAACTCACCGGATGGAATTGACTACGTTATTCCCGGTAACGATGATGCGATCAAAGCACTTCGCCTCTACACCCAGGGTGTTGCAGATGCAGTGATTGAAGGTCGTGCAGCAGCAGTTATGCAAAAATCTGAAGAACCGGCACCTGCCGAGAAGCCCGCTAAAGCAGCACCCAGGAAGAAAGCGGCCGCAAAGCCTGTAGCAACAGAAGCACCGACTGAAGATGTTGCAGTGGAAGCGGTAACGGAAGAAAAGAAAGCCGCCGCAAAGCCAGCAACAACAAAAACTAAAGAAGCGCCGGCTGAAGATGTTGCGGTAGAAGCGGTAGCGGAAGAAAAGAAAGCTGCACCGAAGAAGAAAGCTGCGCCCAAAAAGAAAGCCGCCGCCAAGGTGGAAGCCGCTGATAAAGATGCTGAATAAGTCATAATTCGGCTCTGAATACACTAATATTTTTAAAGAGGTGAAATGATGCAGATCACAGCTGCTATGGTTAAAGAACTGCGTGAGCGTACCGGCTCAGGCATGATGGAGTGCAAAAAAGCCCTGCAGGAAGCAGATGGAAACATTGATACAGCAATCGAAAATATGCGCAAGTCAGGTCTGGCTTCAGCGGACAAGAAGGCGGGACGTATTGCCGCTGAAGGTCGTATTGCAGTAGAGATCAGTGAAGATGGAAAAAAGGCCGTTATTCTGGAAGTTAACTGTGAAACAGATTTTGTTTCCGGTGGCGATGAGTTTATGTCGTTTGCGACTTCAATAGCAAAAACAGCACTGGCAAAACAGCCCAAATCGGTTGAAGAGCTAGTGACGCTGCCTATTGCTGAAGGTGGCGAGACGATCGAAGAAGTTCGTCAGATGATGGTTGCCAAGATCGGTGAGAACATTCAGGTTCGCCGTTTTGAGTTGCTGGAAACCACTAATGGTACATTTGGCAGTTACTCGCACGGGCTACGCATGAGCGTACTCGTGGAAATGGAAAATGGTAACGATGAACTGATCAAGGACATCGCCATGCACATTGCCGCCAGTAATCCCCTGTATATATCAGAAGCCGATGTCTCTCCTGAAGTGCTGGAGAAGGAAAAAGAAATTCTTCGTGCCCAGGCGCTGGAAAGTGGCAAGCCTGCTGAAATTGTAGAGAAAATGCTGGAAGGACGTATCCGCAAATATCTGGCCGAGATTACCTTAGTGGGTCAACCGTTTATTAAAGATCCGGACAAAACAGTCGGTGATCTGCTGAATGAAGCGGGTGCCACCGTGGTTCGCTTTGTTCGATACGAAGTGGGCGAAGGCATCGAGAAAAAACAGGAAAACTTTGCCGACGAAGTAAAGGCCCAGCTAGGCGCAGGCTAAACAATTAGGCAATAATGTAAAAAAACAAAAAACCGGGATATTTGGCCCGGTTTTTTGTGTAGCATGTTCGGTATACTTATGACATCAAAATCCACCTTATATAAAAGAGTACTAATTAAACTAAGCGGCGAAGCACTCATGGCTGAGCTGGATTATGGTATTGATCCCACCATGATTAATCGCGTCGCCAGGGAAATTGCAGAAGTCGTTGAAATGGGCGTCGAAGTGGCTCTGGTTATTGGCGGGGGGAACATTTTCCGCGGTGCAGGGTTAGTGGAATCCGGTATGGACAGGGTCGCAGGCGACCATCTGGGCATGCTGGCCACGGTAATGAATAGCCTGGCTATGCAGGATGCGCTGGAAAAAATCGGTCAGCCGGCAAGCGTGATGTCGGCCTTGAGCATGCATCGTATTTGTGAGGAATATACCCACCGTGGTGCGATGGAGTACTTGCGCAATTCGCGGGTAGTCATCTTTGCAGCGGGTACGGGTAATCCCTTTTTTACCACTGATACTGCAGGTTGCTTACGTGCTGTTGAAATCAAGGCGGATGTTATAATGAAAGCCACCAAAGTAAATGGTGTGTTTGATTCCGATCCGATGAAAAATCCGGATGCAAAACGGTATGAAAGATTAAGTTATGACGAAGTTCTGGAAAAGGATTTGAAGGTCATGGATGCGACAGCGGTGGTGCTATGTCGAGACAACAAATTACCGTTACGCATATTTAATTTGAATGAGGCAGGCGCGCTGCCTGAGGCTGTAAGAAACCAGTCTATAGGGACTGAAGTCGTTATGGGAGAAACCTGATGATTGATGAAATAATTAAAGACGCCGAAGACCGCATGGGCAAGAGTGTCGAATCTTTTCGCTCAGATTTGACCAAGATCCGTACCGGTCGCGCCCATCCCAGTTTGCTCGACCACATCATGGTTGACTACTATGGCGCGGCAACACCCCTGTCTCAGGTCGCTAATGTCTCGGTTGAAGATGCCCGGACCCTGTCGATCACCCCCTGGGAAAAGGACATGGTGAAAGCCATTGAAAAGGCCATCATGAAATCCGATCTGGGTCTGAATCCGGCAACAGCCGGTACGGTTATTCGAATTCCCATGCCCCAGCTCACTGAAGAACGTCGACATGATCTGGTGCGCGTGGTTAGAAATGAAGCTGAGAATGGCCGTATCGCCATCAGAAATATCCGCCGGGATGCGAACAGTGACATCAAGGAATTATTGAAAGAGAAAGAGGTAAGCGAGGACGAGTCTAGAAAGGCGGAAGAGACGATTCAAAAATTGACTGATAGTTATGTTGCCAAAATTGACGAAGTGCTGGCTAAAAAAGAAACTGAGCTAATGGCTGTCTAGGAGGTTGTCGGATTTAGGGTGAATTGACTGTGGATGCGGGAGAGCGGCTCAAATGTCCCGATTTTTCGTTGCGTAGAATCACGATGCGCCACAAAATCGGGAATAGTGTGCTTCCACTTCCTCGCTTCAATCCCCCTGAATCCGACAGCCTCCTGGCTCAAATTTTATTTTAGAGTGTTATTGATGAGCGCAAGTGACCATTCCTCCACTATCCCCAGACATATCGCTGTTGTTATGGACGGTAACGGACGCTGGGCCAAAAAACGTTTTTTACCAAGAGCCGCCGGACACCGTGCCGGTGTTAATGCAACCCGACTGATAGTTGAAAATTGTGCCGATCACGGCGTTAAAGCATTGACTGTTTTTGCCTTTAGCAGCGAGAACTGGAAGCGTCCGAAAAGTGAGGTGGACAGTCTGATGTCGATATTTATTTCAACGCTCAAGAGTGAAATGAATAAGCTAAAGAAAAAGAATGTTCGCGTCAAATTTATCGGTGATCGCTGCTCTTTTAGCGATGAGTTGCAGACGGTGATGAGTGAGACGGAGGCGCAGACGGCTGAAAATACCGGTTTGAATTTAACCATCGCCGCCAACTACGGTGGACGCTGGGATATTACGCAAGCCTGCAAACGCATTGCGAATAGGGTTTCCGTCGGCGAATTATCGGTTGATGATATTGATGAATCGCTGATGTCAGAAGAGGTCTCTTTGGCCGATCTGCCCGAAGTTGATCTTTTTATCCGGACCGGTGGTGAACGTCGCATCAGTAATTTTTTGATGTGGCAGCTGGCTTATACAGAATTATATTTTAGCGATACTTTATGGCCTGACTTTAACGGCGAGACACTGAATGAGGCTATTGCCTGGTATGGCACGCGGCAACGCCGTTTCGGCAAAACATCGGCTCAGGTGAGCAGTAACACAGCGATGATTAAATAAATGTTATTGCAACGTATTCTTACCGCTGTACCGTTAGCGCTGGCCGTAATCTGGTTAATTCTCTACCAGCCTACGACTGTTTTGTTTTACGTTTTATTGCTGGTCGCTTTTATTTCCGGCTACGAATGGGCGCGCCTTAGTGGCGTACAGGCCATGGTATGGAAGCTGCTGTTTGCACTGCTGGTGAGCGGGGTTTCATGGCTGATTATCGAGTATCTGTTTCAACATGTTTATCTGTTGCTGTTACTGGCATGTGCCTGGTGGTTCGCGGTGGTGTATTTTCTTAAAAGTGCACAGCCGCAAGCGAAGGCCGCTGAGCTCTCAGCAGTAAAATTAGCCATCGCTTTTATAGTGATACCCTCGACCATAATTGCGATGTATGTCGTGCATGGCATGGACCGGGGTGCAGAATGGTTGCTGTTCAGTCTGATGCTGGTCTGGGTAGCCGATAGTGGTGCCTACTTCAGTGGTAAAAAATTCGGCAAAATAAAGCTGGCACCAAATATCAGTCCGGGAAAAACCCGCGAGGGACTTTGGGGGGCTTTGTGGATGACCGCTATTTTTACTGTTCTGGCGGGCTTTTATTTCGACGTCTCGGGCCGGCAATTTCTGTTGCTGCTGGGGCTGTCATTGTTACTGACGATTTTCTCGGTAGCGGGTGATCTGTATATAAGCTTTTTAAAGCGCGAAGCCGAGGTCAAGGACAGCGGTAATATCCTTCCCGGTCACGGCGGAATACTGGATCGGGTTGACGGCGTGCTGGCAGTCATGCCGGTTTTT
Organism: Gammaproteobacteria bacterium; assembly: GCA_032251315.1. Classification (GTDB taxonomy): domain Bacteria; phylum Pseudomonadota; class Gammaproteobacteria; order SZUA-229; family SZUA-229; genus LH-M37. Next base: position 32,862 of record JAVVEE010000010.1, on the reverse strand, counting down.
GTCATGATGTTTGACTGGCTGATTATCCCTGTTGAAGGTCTGCATTAATGTCCAGAGTTATCACCATCCTGGGCTCTACCGGGAGCATCGGTAAGAGCGCGTTGGATGTCATCGGCCTGCATAGCAATCATTTCGAAATCAGAGCGCTGACCGCAAACACCAACGTTGAAACGCTCTCGCAGCAATGTCTACAGTGGCAGCCTCGTTATGCCGTAATGTGTGACGAAAATGCTGCTCAACGGCTGGACGATATCTTGCGTAAAGCCGGTTCTGATACACAGGTATTGTCTGGCATTCAAGGCCTGTGCCAGGTGTCTGCGCTAGATGAAGTCGATAGCGTGATTGCCGGCATAGTCGGCGCCGCCGGGCTGTTGCCGACGCTGGCGGCGGCTGAGGCAGGTAAACGCATTCTGCTGGCGAATAAGGAAGCGCTGGTGATGTCAGGTCAGCTGTTTATGGATGTGGTGGCAAAAAACGGGGCTGAATTACTGCCGGTGGACAGCGAGCACAACGCAATTTTCCAATGTCTGCCGACAACAGGCGCAGGTTTGGCAAACAAAGCCGGAATCAGTAAAATTCTGCTCACCGCCAGTGGCGGCCCGTTTCGTACTTTTTCTAAGCAGCAGTTAGCTTCGGTGACGCCGGAGCAGGCCGTTAACCATCCCAACTGGGATATGGGGCCGAAAATATCGGTGGACTCGGCCACACTCATGAACAAGGGGCTGGAGGTTATTGAGGCGCACTGGCTGTTCGGGGTAAGCCTGGATGACATAGAAGTGGTAGTGCATTCTCAGAGCGTCATCCACTCCATGGTTTCCTATGTCGATGGTTCGGTGCTGGCGCAGCTGGGCAATCCGGATATGCGCACCCCCATTGCTCATGCACTGGCGTTTCCCGAGCGTATTGCCTCGGGCGTGGAACCTCTGGATATATTTAAGGTCGCAAAACTGGAATTTGAAAAACCGGATTTCCAGCGCTTTCCCTGTTTGCGACTTTGCTACGAGGCCATCCGCATGGGAGGAGCGGCGAGCATCATATTAAATGCCGCCAATGAAGTCGCCGTAGCGGCTTTTCTGGATAAGCGGATCGCCTATACTGATATTGCAGTTTTAATTGAGCAGACCCTTGAGAACACCACCATTGATCAGGATGTCGCAAGCATTGAGAATATTCTGGCCGTAGACAGTCACGCCAGAAAAACCGTTAATGAATATATAGCTGGAAAAAAATAATTATAAACATGAGCATCTTGCATAATCTTTTATTTTTCATCGTAGCCATTGCTATTCTGGTCACTTTCCATGAATTCGGCCACTACTGGGTGGCGCGTAAACTGGGCGTGCGAGTGCTGCGTTTTTCAATCGGATTTGGTAAGCCGCTGTATACCTGGCGCCGGCAGGTCGATGGCCAGACTATCGAATATATGATTGCGGCTATTCCTCTGGGTGGCTATGTCAAAATGCTTGATGAACGCGAAGCTGAGGTCACCGAGGAAGAACGGCCCTATGCCTTTAATACCCAGCCGTTATTAGCTCGCACCGCTATCGTGGCGGCGGGTCCGGTCTTTAATCTCATGCTGGCGGTCATGCTCTACTGGTTTGTTTTCCTCTCCGGTGTCACTGTCGAAAAAGCGTTGCTGGGTACACCCGAAGCAGGTTCTATCGCTGAAGTATCCGGGTTCGAAAATCAGGATGAAATCTTAAAAGTTGAGGGTGAAACTGTGCTCTCCTGGGGTGACTTCCATCTGCTGCTGCTTAGCCAGGGACTTGATGGCGGAACGCTGGATGTGCAGGTCAGAAATGCCGAAGGCGAGATCGTCAGCAGAACCATTGATCTGAATGAGACACGTCTGCTTGAGCAGGAATCTGATGTGCTTGCAGAGCTTGGCTTCAGGCACTGGTGGCCGGACTTTCCGGCGGTGATTGGTGGCGTCGTCGAAGGCAGCCCCGCTGAACGCGCAGGCCTGCAGGAGGGTGATCAGCTGCTGCGGCTTGATGGTGAGCCCGTTCAGCGCTGGGATGAGCTGGTGGAGCGGGTGGAACGCAGTGCGGGCAAGCCGATGAATTTTGTGATTCTTCGCAATCAGCAGGAAAAATCGATTGTTGTGATTCCGGGCAGCAGAGAGAAACAGGGTGAAAGCAAAGGTTTTATCGGTGCTTTCCAGGAGTTTCCGCCGGAGCTGAAAGACAAGCTATTCGTTGATATTGAGTACGGCGCATTTGAAGCGGTGCCTGCGGCGGTAGTTAAAACATGGGATATGTCGAAACTCACGTTACGCGTTATCTGGAAAATGATAGTGGGCGAAGCCTCGCTGGAAAACATTTCCGGTCCCGTCACCATCGCTAAATACGCAGGTTTGAGTGCGGATGTCGGACTCACTCAATTTATTGGTTTTCTGGCGATCATCTCGGTGAGTTTAGGCGTATTGAATTTATTACCGATCCCGGTGCTCGATGGCGGACATTTGCTCTATTTTCTTATCGAGGCAATAAAAGGTTCACCTGTTTCTGAAGCTTTTGAGTTGCGTGGTCAGCAGGTCGGTATCGTAATGCTGGGGCTACTGATGTTTATAGCTTTTTACAATGATTTTCAGCGGTTTATGCAATGATGCCTTTTATGTTTAATGTTTCTTCGCGGTCGTCAGGACTTTTTTTACTGCTGCACCTCCTGCTGGTTTCAGGATTAGCCTGGTCGGCGGAAAGTTTTATTGTTAACGAAATTCAAATTGAAGGACTTGAGCGTCTTCCTGATGGTACGCTTTTGAACTATCTGCCAGTGAAGGTCGGTGACCCGGTGGATAACAAGCAAATTGTTTTTGCTATCAAGGAGCTGTATAAAACCGGCTTTTTTGCTGATGTACAGATGTTTCGGGAAGGCGATGCACTGATTGTTAAGGTGAAGGAACGGCCTTCAATTGCAGAGGTGAAATTTTCGGGTAACTCAGACATAGACAGTGAAACTCTGGAAGGCGCGCTTGAAGACATCGGCATTGTTAAGGGCCGTATCTACAACCGCTCGTTGCTGGAAAAACTGACGCAGGAACTGGAGCGGGTTTATTTCAGTCAGGGCAAGTACGGCATTCGTATTGAAACCGAAATTACTGAACTCGATCAGAACCGGGTAGGGATCAATATTGAAATCTCCGAGGGTCAGATCGCGCTCATCAAACAGATTAACGTTATCGGTAACGAGAAGTTCGATGATGAAACGCTGCTGGACGAATTGCAGTTAGGCATTCCCGGCACATTTACTTTCTTTTCAAGCGCCGATGAATACTCAAAGCCAAAGTTGAATGCTGATCTGGAAACTCTGCGCTCCTTTTATCTTGACCGTGGTTACGTAAAGTTTTCGGCTGAGTCCACACAGGTTTCAATTACGCCCGATAAAAAAGATATTTATATCACCATTAATGTGGAAGAGGGCGAGCAGTATTCTATCGGTGAAATCAAGCTGGTGGGAGAGATGGTAGTTGATGAAAAAATCTTAAATGAACTGATTCTGACCAAGCCCGGAGAAGTGTTTTCCAGAAAACTGATGACGACTTCGCAGAAACTTCTGGAAGATCGCCTGGGGAAAGATGGCTACGCTTTTGCCAGTGTAAAAGTGCTGCCTGAAATTAATGATCAGAACAATACCATTGATCTCATCTATCAACTGATACCGGGTAATAAAACACACGTCAGAAATATTAATTTTCGTGGGAATTTCAGAACCCATGAAGAGGTCTTGCGACGTGAAATGCGTTTAATGGAAGGCTCTATTCTGGCCAGCGACAAACTGGAGCGCTCAAAAATTCGTTTGCAGAGATTGAGTTATCTGGAAAATGTACAGGTCGAGACCAAACAGGTGCCGGGCACCGATGATATGGTTGATCTGGAAGTGTCCGTGGAGGAGCGGCTGTCGGGCAGCTTCAATATCGGCGCAGGTTTTTCACAGACACAGGGGCTGTTGTTTAATATTGGTTTAACTCAGGAAAATCTTCTGGGGACCGGTCAGAGTCTGGCTGTTTCCATTAACACCGATTCAGCCAATACGGTATACAACATCTCTTTTACCGACCCCTATTACACCGTGGATGGCGTCAGCCGTACCATCAGCCTGGCTTTCGCCAAAAGAGATGCGGCAGAAGAGGATATCTACGATTTCCAGACGGATTCCTACAGCGCCAATGTCAATTACGGTATTCCTCTGAGCGAATATTCTACTTTACGACTGGGTTATGGCCTGAGCCATGTCAGGCTGAAATTGTCCAGCTTTAATCCCTCACTCGAAGCCACCGCTTTTGTTGCCGACCACGGCGACAGTTATGATAATCTTTTGCTCAGCGCCAGTTACACCTACGATACGCGAAACAGGACGGTATTTGCCACTAAAGGTAGCTCGCAGACGGTGGCTATGAATCTATCGACACCGGGTAGTGACCTTGAGTTCTACAAGCTCTCTTATGTCACCAGTTTCTATTTGGGTCTGAGCGAGGACTTTACGCTGTTGCTGCGCTCTAATCTGGCTTACGGTAACGGCTATGCTGATTTAGACAGTCTGCCCTTCTACGAGCGATATTTTGCCGGTGGCTTGCGGACCGTTCGAGGCTATGACTCTAACTCTCTGGGGCCGCGCGATGACTACGGTAACCCTATCGGTGGTAATATGCGAGCTACGGCAGGCGTCGATCTGATCTTTCCGATCCCCTTTGTCGAAAAGCCGCCATCTTCGGTCAGGTTAAGCGCTTTTTATGATGTCGGTAATGTGTTCCTTGAAACCGCCCCGACTTTTAATGCCTCCGAAAGCGGTTTTCAGACTGAAGAGTTGCGTACCTCGGCGGGACTGTCATTCGTTTGGCTGGCACCCATCGGGCCTTTGCGTTTTAGCTGGAGTAAGGCATTGAATGATGTTGAAGGCGATAATTTAAAAGTATTTCAATTTAGTATAGGTTCTTTCTTTTAAGGAGATGATTATGAAAAAAATTATTACAGCAGCACTATTTACCCTGGCAGTTTGCGGCAATGCAATCGCCGCCGGCGATCTTAAAATTGGTTATGTCAGTGTAGAGAGATTGCTGGCTCAGGCACCGCAGGTCGAGGCCGTCAACACAGCAATGATTGAACGTTTTGGCGGTAAGAAAGAAGAGCTGCAGAAGCTGGAAGAAGAAATTAAAACCATGCAGGAAAATTACAAGCGTAACGAGCTTGTCATGATCGAAGACAAGCTGGACGAGCTTAAGAATAAACTGATCGCCAAGCTGCAAACATTTAAACAAATGGAAGCGGCGCTGAATCAGGAAGTTTCAACCATGCGCAGTCAGGAGTTGGCAATTCTGCAAAAATCAGTTCGCGATATTATTAATGAGATTGCGACAAAAGATAAATACGATCTGATCTTGAGTGAAGGCGTGGTATATGCTGCCGACAGACTTGATATCACTGAGGTTGTGCTAGAAAGAATGAATAAAGACTTCAAGAAATAAGCCTGAGTACAATGGCTTATCGTTTATCAGAGCTGGCCGGGTTAACAGGCTCGAAACTCGTTGGTGATGATTGCCTGATTGCAGCTATTGCTGAAATCAGCTCAGCCGGTGTGGGAGACATCGCGTTCATCTCCAATGCAAAATATGTTGAACATCTTGCTGATACTCGCGCCTCCGCACTTATTATAAAAGCGGAGTTTCTTGCCGACTGTCCTGTTTCTGCCCTGGTGACGGATAATCCGCGTCTGGTCTATGCGAAAGTGGCGAACCTTCTATATCCGCCGGTCAGTGCGGCTCCGGGTATAAGTATTGATGCTGTTGTTTCTGAGTCTGCGAACATTGACGAAACGGCATCTGTTGCTGCCGGCGCGGTTATAGCAGCGGGTGTGCGTATCGGTGCTGGAACTCAGGTTGGGGCGGGCTGTGTCATTGAAGACAGCGCCATCATTGGCTCTAATACACGCATTAACTCAAACGTGACGGTGGGTTATAGCTGCGAAATAGGTAACGACTGTATTATTCATTCCGGCGCAGTGCTGGGAGCCGATGGTTTTGGCTTTGTTAAGGATGGCGATACTTTTCTGAAAATTCCTCAGATTGGTAGCGTGCATATCGGCAACAATGTTGAAATTGGCGCCAACACCACCATCGACCGCGGTGCCCTGGAAAATACTGTCATCGGCGACGGTGTTAAACTGGATAACCAGATACAGATTGCACATGGCGTCACTATCGGTGCGAACACAGTGATATCATCGGCTACCGCGATTGCCGGCAGCACGCATATTGGCAGTGGTTGCCTGATTGGCGGTCTGGTTGGTATAGTTGAGCACCTGAATATCACTGATAACGTCATCATTACCGGACGAACCATGGTGACTCGCTCGATTACACAATCGGGTTCGTATTCGTCCAGCACGCCGATGGATACGACTGAGAACTGGCGAAAAAACAGCGCACGTTTTCGTCGTCTCGATGAACTCGCCAAACGCGTTGCTAAATTGGAAAAAAACAAATAACTCAGCCGACTTGTAATCTGCTGCATATAATAATAGATAAATTTGGAGAGAGATTGTGAGTGAGATGTACATTGATGAAATTCGGCGCTTTCTTCCGCACCGTTATCCTTTTTTGTTAATAGACCGCGTACTGGACTGTGTGCCGGGTGAAACCCTGACCGCGATTAAAAATGTTTCCGTTAATGAGCCTTTTTTTACCGGCCATTTTCCCGAAACGCCTATTATGCCCGGTGTGTTAATCATCGAAGCGCTGGCTCAGGCCACCGGCCTGCTGGGTTTTCGAACCATGAGTGAAGAGCCGAGTGCCGATCTGCTCTACATGCTGGTTGGTGTTGATGATGTTCGTTTCAAACGTCAGGTTGTGCCGGGTGACCAGCTCACACTGAAAGCAAAGCTTGAGCGTCGCTCCAAAGTGATCTGGAAGTTCAGCTGCGAAGCCAGTGTCGACGGTCATGTCGTAACTGCCGCAAATTTACTGTGTGCGGCCAAAGGTAAGGAATAGTCAGGTGATCAGTCCTCATGCAATTGTAGATCCCTCTGCGATTCTTGCAGAGGATGTTTCAGTAGGTCCATTCAGCATTATCGGCGCGGATGTGGAAATCGGTTCGGGAACGATTATTGAGTCCCATGTCGTGATTAAGGGTCCGACCAAGATCGGCTGCGATAACCACATTTTTCAATTTGCCTCAGTGGGTGAGCAGCCACAGGATCTGAAATACGCCGGAGAACCCACCCGTCTGGAAATCGGAGATCGTAATACCATTCGAGAATACGCCACTTTGAATCGGGGCACGGTTGATGACAAGGGCATCACTTCAGTTGGCAACGATAATCTGTTTATGATTTCCAGCCATGTCGCCCATGACTGCCGTATTGGGAATAACATTATCATGGCTAATGCCGTAGCCCTGGCCGGGCACGTGTACATTGAGGATTACGCCATTCTGGGCGGCTACACAACCGTGCACCAGTTTACCCGCATTGGGGCGCACAGTTTTTCAGGTTTTGCCACCGCCATAGATCGCGATGTACCGCCTTATTTCACTATCGTCGGCAACCGCGCCCGCGCCTTTGGCATCAATAAAAACGGCTTGAAGCGAAGAGGTTTCAGTCAGGAGTCGATTCGTGCACTGCAGGAGGCTTTCAAGCTTCTGGTCAAGTCCAAATGTTCACACAAGGAAGCGCTCGAAAAAGCCGAGGTGTTAGCGTTGGAGCATTGCGAAGTTAAGCAATTGCTGGATTTTCTGGCCGCCAGTGAGCGCGGCTGGGTACGTTAGGAGGCTTACAGGTCTTCTAGTCGCCATACCTCGTAGGCGGGCTCCTCGTAAGGATGAGCGGCTTTCAGAGCTTCGATGGCGGCTTTCACATATTTATCATCACAGACCATCTCGACTTTATTCTCGGTCACCAGTTGTATTTGACCTGTCTGACCTATATAAGGGTTACTGTTGTCGAGAGGTCGAAACTGACCCGTACCCGATGTCTGCCAGCAGCACGAATCATAAAGGCCTATTTTTCCGGCGCCCGCTTCAAAAACAGCATTTTTGACTAAGTCCGTAACGTTTTCAGGGACATAAAAACAGATTTTATACATAAGATACTCACAATTATTAATAGAAGATCATTAGTATTTAAAATTTTTAATATAGCACAGGAGAAAATAATGAGCGGTATACAATTATCATCAGAGCTGGTTTCCAAACTTAAGGACGTGGTTGTTGCCCACGATCCGGAAGCTGACAATGATATGTTGCTGATGCAATATCTTTCAGCAGTGACCGGCTATCTGATGGCACATCAGGAGCAGCCCGGCCTGGATAAACAGGAGTTTATTTCCGATCTCGCCGGTTTTATGGGGCAGGTTCTCAAACAGGTTGAGCGCGATATGCAGCCCAGCGCTCCGGCTGAGGATGCCTTCGGCATATGGAAGCCTGAATAATTATGGAACAGGCTTTTTGGTTGCAGCGATGGCAGAAGGGTGAAACGGGATTTCATCAGGATGTTCTGAATCCACATCTTAAATATTATTATGGTGATAAGGCCGTTCCCCTCGAGGAACGCAAAGCGCTCAAAGTTTTTGTGCCCTTATGTGGCAAATCGCTGGATATGTACTGGCTATCTCAGAATGGTTATGAGGTGCTGGGCGTCGAATGTAGCCCGATTGCCGTTGTTGATTTTTTCAAAAACCATCAACTTGAATATCAGCAGGTAGAGAGCGGAGCTTTTACCCGCTACATCGCTGAGGGAAGTAATGAAGGTCAGCGTCGCATCGAAATACTTCTAGGTGATTTTTTTGATCTCTCGCCGAAAGATCTGGAAGGCGTGACCGAAATTTACGATCGTGCTTCAATGATTGCTCTGCCTGAAGAAATGCGTCTTCAATATTCCCAAAAGATGGCACAATTGCAGCGCCCCGGCATGCGCACACTGTTAATTACCCTGACCTATCTACAGGCGGAAATGGCCGGACCGCCGTTCTCTGTGACAGAAGAAGAGGTCAGGGAATTCTGCAGCAAGCACTTTAAGGTAGAAAAGCTGAGAGCTAAGGATATACTTGCCGAGGAGCCAAGGTTTCAGCAACGCGGTGTCAGTTCTTTAATTGAGACCGCTTATAAACTGACGCGAAACTAAATAAAACACGATAACCAGTAGAGAGTAGTATGCAAAAAAATCAGAAATCAAATACCGATTTAATGAAGTCACATGACTCTTTTGAATGTGTGGGTCAACGCCGGATCGATTCGCTCAATATTACCATTGAAGAGTATCGCCACAAGAAAACCGGCGCACTTCATTATCATCTGGCTTCTGAAAATAAGGAGAATGTTTTTTTGGTTGGATTTAGAACGGTACCGATGGACTCAACCGGTGTCGCCCACATTCTGGAACATACTGCGCTTTGCGGCAGCAAGCACTATCCGGTACGGGATCCGTTTTTTATGATGATTCGCCGTTCCCTCAATACCTTTATGAACGCCTTTACCAGCAGCGACTGGACGGCCTATCCATTTGCCAGCAAAAACACAAAAGACTTCAAGAATTTGCTTGATGTTTATCTGGATGCGGTATTTTTTACCAGTCTCGAAGAACTGGATTTTTTACAGGAAGGTCATCGCGTCGAATTTTCTCAACCGGACAACCCCGAATCAGAGCTTGAGTTCAAGGGCGTTGTTTACAATGAAATGAAAGGCGCAATGAGTTCGCCGGTGAGTATATTGTGGCAGACAGTGAGCAAGTATCTGTATCCAACTACGACCTATCATTTTAATAGCGGCGGCGAGCCTGCTGATATTCCGGATTTGACCTACCAGCAATTAAAAGATTTTCATAAAATCCATTATCATCCCAGCAACGCGGTATTTATGACCTTTGGTGATATGGCTGCGGCGGATCATCAGAAAACCTTTGAAGAAAAGGCGCTTTCTGAATTTGATAAACTGGATGTGCATATTGCCGTCGAGCCGGAGAAAAGGTATTTATCTCCCATCGCCGTTGAAGAAGCTTATGCCTATGATTTAAGTGCTGATGACACTGCTAAAGAGAAAACTCATCACGTTCTGTCATGGCTGTTAGGGCCCTGTACCTCGCTGGATGAAATGATGAAGGCGAATCTGTTGTCTCAGGTGCTTCTTGATAATAGCTCATCACCGTTGCGCTATGCTTTGGAAAAATCCGATCTCGGCAGCTCGCCTTCGCCACTGTGTGGCCTGGAAGATTCCAATTATGAAATGTGTTTCGTCTGCGGCCTTGAAGGCAGCGAAGTAGAACATGCCGTGGAATTCGAGAAACTGGTGCTGTCGGTACTTGAGGATGTAGCGCAAAACGGCATCAGTCATGATCGTCTGGAATCGGTACTGCATCAGCTTGAAATCAGTCAGCGCGAAATCGGCGGCGACGGTTATCCCTTTGGCCTACAACTCATTCTGGAAGGTCTGACCGCAGCGATTCATCGTAGTGATCCCTCTGCGGTCTTTGATCTGGATCCGGTGATTGAATCATTACGTGAGCAAATCAAAGATCCGGAATTCATCAAGCGATTAGTTAAAGAATATCTGCTGGATAACCAGCATCGCGTACGCCTGACACTGCGCCCCGATACCGAACTGAGCGCACGTAAAGAGCAGGCTGAAAAACAACGGCTGGCTTCGATCAAGGCTTCCCTTTCTGACGACGATAAGCAGCGGATAATTCAGCGCGCTGCCGATCTGGAAAAACGTCAGGAGCAGGTTGATGATCCTGATATATTGCCCAAAGTGGGGCTTGAAGATGTGCCGGCTGAATTATCTATTCCTGAAGCGCAGCTGCGGAAAATCGCCGGCACAGATTCACAGCTTTATACCCAGGGCACTAATGGCCTGGTCTATCACGAACTGGCCATTGATCTGCCGGAGTTGACTGAAGCGCAGCTCGACCTGCTGCCCTACTATTCTTCCGCTCTGACCGAGCTTGGCTGTGGCGATAATGATTATCTGAAAATGCAGGATTTACAGTCCAGCATGAGCGGCGGTATACAGGCGCAGTCCAGTATTATGGCCGCCACCAATGATGTTCAGTCAATCAGTGCGTATTTTCTGTTCGCTGGCAAGGCGCTCAATAGAAATAACGGTCGGCTTGCGACATTGATGCACGACACTATTCATACGGTGCGTTTTGACGAGCATGATCGTATGAAAGAGCTGATTTCACAGCAACGTGCACGGCGTGAGCGTAGTGTTACCGGCAGTGGTCATGTGCTGGCTATGACCGCTGCCAGTAGCGGCATGAGTCCTGTGGCGGCGTTGTCGCATCGCTTTGGCGGTCTGGAAGCCATTCGTTATATCAAGCAACTCGATGATGCTAACCATGGCGACAATGCCGCGCAGTCGATTGCCCATTTTGCCGAGGGCCTTTCCGGAGTGCATCAGCAGGTCATGGCTTCATCGCATCGCTACATGCTGACTGTCGAGTCTGACAAGGTCGATTCACTGGTGAACGAGTTTGAGCAGGTGTGGACAGCGGAAGCGCTGACAACCTCGGTTAAGGCATTTTCACTGGCGGAAAAACATCATCCGGTCAAACAGATGTGGGTGGCCAATACGCAAGTGAATTTCTGCGCCAGAGCTTATCCCACGGTGCCCATGGAGCACCCCGATGCTGCCGCCCTGTCAGTACTGGGCGGTTTCATGCGCAATGGCTGCCTGCACACCGCAATTCGCGAGAAGGGCGGTGCCTATGGTGGCGGTGCCACTCATGATTCCAATATTGCGGCGTTTAAATTCTTTTCGTATCGTGATCCGCGTTTAGCCGAAACCCTGAAAGATTTTGACCGGGCCATTGACTGGGTGTTAACTAACAAGCACGAACCACAGCAGCTCGAAGAAGCGATTCTGGGTGTGATCGGAGCCATGGATAAACCCGGTTCACCGGCCGGTGAAGCGCGTCACGCCTTTCATAACAGCCTGCACGGCCGAACACGTGAGAAGCTTCAGGCGGCCAGGCAGCGCGTGCTGGCGGTTACTGTGGATGATCTCAGGCGAGTCACCGAAACCTATTTGCAGGCGGACAAAGCCAGCACTGCTGTTATTACCAGTGCGGCCACATATAAAATAACAGGCGATCTGGGTCTGGAAGTTATTCACCTGTAGGAGTTAGCTATGACTACTAATGACGTACAGTATCGATTGATCGAAACCCGTTTACAGGAGAAGCTGGACAACGGCACCACTCGCTGCAATCTATGCCTGTGGCGTTGTAAAATTGGTCATGGCCAGAGAGGCTTTTGTCAGGCGCACGTTAATCGTAACGGTACTTTGTATAACCTCTCTTATGGCATTATTTCGGCCATCAGTATTGATGCTATCGAAGACAAGCCGGTGAAGCATTACCGTCCCGGTACGCAAGTGATGTCGGTGGGTAGTTACGGTTGCAGCTTCCGCTGTGGCGGCTGTCACAATCTGGAAATATCCTGGGGCGTGAGTGCCCTGGATAATCTGGCGAAAGGTGAATCAAAGGAAGCGTGGGTACCACCGCAGGCACTGGTTGATGCGGCGCTGCGCGCTGACGTTCAGGGCATTGCCTTTACCTATTCAGAACCCGCGGTCTGGCTGGAGTACGTACTCGATGTCTGCAAGCTGGCGCATGCAGCGGGCCTCTATACTGTTTATGTTTCCAACAGTTTTATCACCGACGAAGCGCTGGAACTGATCGCGCCCCACATCGATGTTCTGTGTTCAGACATTAAAAGTATGAGTGATGATTTCTACAAAGATATATGTAAGCCGGCAAAAGTGAAAGATGTGCTGCATTCAATCAAAAAAGCGCAGCAACTGGGGATACATGTAGAGACGCGCACCAATATCATACCGGGTAAAAATGACAGCGCTGAAGAGCACTATAAAATTGCCTGCTGGGTTCGTGATAATCTCGGGCCGGACAGTCCCTGGCATATCACCCGGTTTTTCCCCGCCTATAAACTGAGTGATGTTCCGGCAACACCGGAGAGCATGCTGCTTCAGGCTAGAGACGAAGCGGTGCGGGCAGGGCTGAATAATATTTACGTGTATAATGACAAAGGCTGTGATTGCGCGGACGAAAATCTTACTGTTGAGTTTTACCTGAACAGTAGTGCTGAAGAGGTCCACCAAACCAAAAAATGTGCAGCCGACTGTTGTGGCGATGATGGTGTGTTACTGAAAAAATATGAAAGCCGTTAGAATCATAAAACAGAATATTATATAAATTGTCCATTTTGATCATTAAGTAGTAAGAGGTAATCATGACTAGAACAGTACAGTGCGTAGTTTTAAAAAAAGAAGCCGAAGGACTGGATGCACCAACTTATCCTGGTGAAATCGGTATTCGTGTTTATGAAAACGTCTCCAAGGAAGGCTGGCAGCAATGGTTGACTCGGTTGTCTGCCATTATCAACGAGAATGGCCTGAATACAGCGGATGTTAAAAGCATCGAGTTAATCGAAAAACACATGCTGGGCTTTTTCTTCCAGGAAGGCGACTATGGCCAGGCACCCGCAGGCTTCCAGGCCGGCGGCGGCAAGTAAAGCTGATAAACAAATTTGAATAAAATAAAAACTTAGTCCGCAGATGAACACAGATAAACGCAGATAAACGCAGATAAAAACAAAGGCTTTGGTCCGCGAAAAACGCCAAAAAAATTGAATGGTTGATTTTGACTTTTTCGCGTTCTTGGCGTCTTTCGCGGACGGTGTTTTTATTTTTATCTGTCTCCTTCGCGGACTGTATTTTAGATTCCCTGGCGCCAATTTAAGGCTCGATGCTGTCCACCCGAATCAACTCGCCCAGACCCGCATTATCGAGCGCCTGATTAACCAGCGCGCGTATATCGGTTACATTTTCCATGGCTAAGGCTTTCTCCGCCAGTTCACTGGTCTGCTCCAGAGTGAAAGATCGTATCGCCCATTTTACTTTCAGTAAGCTGCCTACGCTCATGCTCAGAGTGTCAATGCCCATGCCTGTAAGCAGTAATGCAGAGGCGGGATCACCGGCCATTTCACCACACGCGCTCACCGGTTTGTTATGCTGATGTGCAATGCTGATGATGTGATGAATTGAATGCAATACCGATGGATGCAGGCAGTTGTAAAGGCCTGCTACCTGCCGGTTGTTTCTATCCACCGCTAATAAATACTGAGTTAGATCATTACTGCCAATGGAAAAGAAATCGACGCGTTGGCAAAAAGCGTGCATCTGAAATATGGCTGAAGGCACTTCAATCGTCAGGCCGATAAGGGGGAAGGGCACGTCGTTGCCTTCTGCATTTAATTCCCGGTGCGCTTTATGAATTAATGTTAGCGATTCGTCAACTTCGCTGATATCACTAATCATCGGCAACATCAGGCGCAAGTTATTGCCATAGATGTTTGATTTTAATATGGCGCGGATCTGAGTAAGAAATATCTCAGGGTGATCCAGCATAATACGTATGCCGCGCCATCCCAAAAAGGGGTTGGCTTCTATTACAGGGAAATAGGGTAATGCCTTATCGCCGCCGATGTCCAGCGTGCGAAAGGTGACCGGGCGGGGAGCAAAACTCTGCAAGACCTGTTGATAGATGTGGGCCTGCTCATCTTCTCCGGGAAAACCATCGCGTATAAGAAAGGGGATTTCTGTGCGATACAGGCCAACGCCTTCTGCGCCACTTTGTATGGAGGGTGATATATCGGCGAGCAGGCCGGTATTAACATGTAAAGGGATGTGAACGCCGTCCAGTGTTGTGGACGATTTATCGATTAATTGCTTGAGTGCGCTATCCAGGATTTCGTCTTTCTTAATTAATCGTTTGAATTCGTTGAGAACGGCTGCCGTGGGTTTGACATAAATCCGGCCGCGATAGCCATCGACGACTATTTGCTGACCTTTCAGGCGATTGACCGGCAAATCTTCTACGCCCATAACCGCAGGTATGCCGAGAGCGTGTGACAGTATTGCAATGTGGGATGATGCTGATCCTTGCGTTGAGATAATGCCGGCAAGATATTGCATCGGCACCTCAGTAAATTGTGAAACACTAAGTTCTTCACCCACCAGTATGACGGGTGCGGTACTATCCAGTGGTTTGCTCTGTTGCGCCTGTAGATGCATCAATATGCGCCGTCCCAGATCTTTGATATCGGCAGCACGCTCACGCAGGTAGGCATCGTCCATGGCGTTAAACTGACTTACATGCTCTGAAATAGTTTCACGCAGTGCCCCTTGAGCCCATTGGCCGGATTTTATTCGATCAATGACGGTGTTAACCAGAGTATCACTTCTCAACATCAGACAGAAAGCATCAAACAGCGCCAACTCTTCGCGAGATAATGAATCCTGCAGGCGACGGGAAAGTTCCATAAATTCGTTTTCTACATTATCGAGCGCGCGATTAAACGCCTGAATGTGATCATCTATTTCATGTTCTGAGATAACATTATCGGGGACTGCATCCAGATTTGCCGGCGGGAAGACGATCACCGCTTCGCCAATGGCAATGCCGGGGGAGCCACTTAAACCCTTGAGGATGAATGAATCATGATTCGTATCAGTCAGTAATTTCGTTAGTTCTCCCATTTTCTCAGCGTGAGAAATGGCACCCGCCAGCTGGGCTGCCAGCGTCACCAGAAAAGTCTCATCATCGGCGGAAAAGCGCCGTTGCCGGGTTTGGCGTACCACCAGCACACCCAGTGCATGACGATGCTGAATAATGGGAACGCCTAAAAAGCCATGAAAGGCCAGCTCGTCGGTCTCTGTGACATAACGATAATTCGGATGTGCGTGTGCGTTCTTAATGTTGAGGGGCTCTGTCTGGGTCAGCACCAGACTGACCAGACCCTGATCAAGATCGAATCTGATCTTGCCAATGGCCTTCGGGTTCAGACCATCGGTGGCCATGAGAACCAGTTGATTGGTGTTATTGTCGCGAAAGTAGACCGAGACAGCATCAGCATGCATAACCTGCCTGGTGCGGGTTACAATGATGTTGAGCGCCTGCTCCAGGCCGGATGCTTCATTCACATCCTGGATGAGGCATTTAAGAGTTTCGAATATTTTATGGGTCATAAATGATTTTGCCGGTTTTTCGCAAAGTACTAACAAAACGCATGGAAAGGATACCCTTCAATCAAGACCGTCAGCAGCAGGGATGCTGCTGCCGAGCGTATACGGATGTATTCTCAGCGCGTCTTGATTGAAGGGTATCCTTTCCATATAACTCAATAGTAAGTAGACAAATTTAGCACTCTTTTCTTATTATAGAGTAAATCAGAAAGTTGTGGTTTTTATGCTATTTCGGATAATAAACAATTAAAATGCATGTCACTATTGGTTTTTTCGATTAATATTTCTGTCGTGCGTTTACCAAGATCGAAACAGCAAGCTTCTTAAACACAATGATTCATAGAGCGGTGATTATTCAATGGATATGGGGTTATTAAAAGCGTTTATTGAGGTGCATCGATCAAAGCATTTTGGCCATGCGGCGAAAAATCTATTTATCAGCCAGTCAGCGGTGAGCGCCAGAATCAGACAGCTCGAAGATGAGCTGGGCGTGCGCCTGTTTAGCCGTGATCGCAACAACATTGAACTGACTGCTGCGGGTAAAAAGTTTCTTGTTTATGCAGAAAATATTCTTAATACCTGGAACAAGGCGAAACAGGAGATCGCAATTCCGGATGGTATTGACACGTTTTTGAGTATTGCCGGCTTGCCCAGCATCTGGGATATATTTCTGGAAAACTGGCTGGCCTGGGTTCACAAAGAAAATAGCGCCACGGCATTGCATGCATCGGTAATGACCACTGATTCTCTGATGCGAAGTCTGCTCGATGGTGCTTCCGACCTTGGCTTTGTCTTTGACCCTCCACAAACCTCGCAGTTACAGGTGAAAGAGCTGGCTCCCGTTCCGCTAATTATGGTGTCTTCTGATGCCGATCTCAACGCCGAGTCAGCCATAAACAAGAACTATATTTTTGTTGACTGGGGCACCTCTTTTGGGATGATCCATGCCAGGCAATACCCTGATATGCCGCCTCCCATGTTAAGGGCTGCTGTCGGTAGAATTGCACTCAGTTTTCTGAATCAATGTGGGGGCTCTGCTTATCTCCCGGAGGCTCTGGTGGCTGGTCAACTGGGCTCGACGCTTTTCCGGGTTGAAGAGGCGCCCCTTATTCATAAGGATGTTTATGCTATTTATCCAAACCAGAGCCAGAAAAAAGAGAGCATTGAAAAGCTGCTGATCTGGTTCGACCAGAACTGACTCTAATCGTAGTAGTCACCACGGAGCAAGCGTTCAAGTGCTTTTTCTTCTCTCAATTGCTCCAGGCGACGGCGCGAGTTAAGCGGGGTTTGTGACTCGGCTTTTGCCATTTCCGGGTCTTTCTGATTATCAGACAAAAGGACGTTATCTTCTGTCTCTGTCAGCTCTTCGGTGTCCATATCATCAATATCCTCAAAATCATCATCAATGTCATCGACCATAAAAAATACCTGCTAATAACAACCTGCGCTCACACTATTCGCGGCGTGTAATATTCAACAAGCAATATAATCTGTAAAGACAATAATATTGATCGTTATGATCAATATTATTAGTCGTGTGGGTGATGATTAAATGACTCGGGAATACTGAATCAATACAATTAGACTTAACAGAGTGTTACAAAAAACGTGGCATTGCAATGCCCGTTGTTGCAAATGTGGAGTTTGTATAGGATCAGGCAGCGGGCTTAACTTATTCAGAAATATGTTAGTGATTTCAAGACCCTCATGCGATATCGGCGATGTTCGTCATAATGTCTTAATATGAATTGCTTTCAAATCAGTATCATTCGGCTTTCAGTAAATCATTTATTTTTCCGCTTTCTCTCAAGTTGTTGAGGCCTCGATCAGTTCTGGCTTCATCAGCATAGGTGGCGGATAGTTCGATGGCATTTATAAGATCCTCATGCGCAGCATCCAGGTGATGCAGTGTCGCGTTGGCGCAGGCGCGCTGGTAGTGGGCATACGGATAATCAGGATCGATGGCGAGCGCCTTATTGCATAAATTTAACGCCCATTGAGCTTCGCCTATCTCCAGCACTTCATCGGCCTTGTAGGTGAGCGCTTCTGTATCATCGGGGTTGATTGCCAGTATCTGGTCGTAAACATCGATTTTCGCCTGATGGGTCGCTTCCAGCCCCGCGCGCATCCAGAGTGAATGCAGCGTATTAGTGCGCGTGATATCTTCCTGGGCCGAGATTATGCGATCAGTACGGTCTCTAAGAGTATTCTCCAGATTGAGCAAGCGTTGCTCATAGTCCTCGGAAATAGAGGATACTTTTGCCTCAATGATTTCATTGAGTTTGTGACGGGCTTCTCGTACAGATGTCCAGCCGACTAACGCCAGAATGGATGCAGCGGCAGCGATAATATAGAAGACATTATTGACTGTGCTGGTGACGTAATTAATGGCACGGTCAGAAGATGCCAGTTCGGTAGTGGCAAAGCGTTCGATAAAGCGTGCGCGTTGATCCTGCAAATCCATGCGTAGAGATTTTAGTTCATCCAGAACATAACGTTCCACAAACGGGTTGTAAAGAGGTTTTTCAAGATTTTCAACAGTCTTTTTGTGCTGTTCGATATTCTGCGCATCAGCCGGTGCAGCGATGGCAGGGCTACACATAACGAACAAGATGAATGCCATCAAACGGTACATATTGCATCTCCATAATCGTGGGGTTCGATCAGGCTTTTGTGAAGCGCTCTAATGGCATCCTGATAAGACTCCCCATCGATTATAAACTGTATGTCGACCTGCCGCATCGACTGATGCATGGCTATAATGCTGATGGAGGCATCTGCCAGTGAGCGTACCGCTTTAGCCAGCAGGCCGGGTACTTTCATGTAACTGCCAATGGCGGAAACGATGGCTACCTTGCGGGTAGTTATTTCAGCACTGGTATAACGCTCCTTGAGCACCTTAACAATCCGTCTGACGGTTTTGAGGTTGCAGTTCAAGTAGTGGGTGATGGTGTTGGCATTAATGTCCATGGTGACAACCTGCGCATGAAAGCGGCGAAAGGTATCGAGCAATGTTATTTCATACTCGTCGCCTGTGCCGACCATGTCCTGATCGAACAGTTCTATCGCATGTAAGCTTTTTCGTCCGGCGATAATCTCTACGCAGGGATCACTGCTAAGATAATCACGCGTGATTAACGTACCCTGGTGCTCTGGCTCAAAAGTGTTTTTGATTCGTAACGAAATATTGTTCTGGCGCAAGCCCTTGGCTGCACGTGGATGAATAGCCTCCATGCCTAGATTTGCCAGCTGATCAGCAACATCATAGTTGGTACGGCCGATCGGTACCGTATGCTCGTCACCAACCACGGCGGGGTCAGCAGAACTGAGATGGTATTCTTTATGAATAATGGCTTCATGCGCCTGCATCATGACGACGATCCGGCTGAAGGTCATCTCGCTATAACCGCGGTCAAAAGTGGCCATCAGGCCTTCATTGCAGTGCGCATAGCCGGTGACGATAGGTAGCTCCTTGCTGGGATCAATGTCCTTAAATGTCTGTACGATAAGCTCATCAAGCGGCCATGTCTGCTGTGACTTCCATCCGCTCAGATCAACGAAGCGTGCATTGATACCATCGAGCTGTAGCAAATGCGCGGTATTCCAGGCACTGTGTGCTTCGCCGATGCTGGCGAGCATTTCGCGAATTGTTAATAGGTGGTCTTCCAGTTCAAAATGACCGTGCCGGCACAGATCGCGAAGATTATCGAGTACATTCTCGGCATCATCCAGACGTTGATCAATGAAATTATTCGCGCGCTCCAGCCATTCTTTATTGCTGAATAATTCAGCATTAAGATTGTGAATGTATACCCGCAGTGAATGCAGCTCATTGCGCCATTCATCCTCGTCATCAGCATCAATAAACAGCGCATAGATACCGGGGTGTTCGGTTTTCTTGTGCTCCAGCAATCGGTCAGTCATGCCTCCATAAGCGGAGACAACGAAGATTCGATTGTATAGATGCTCAGGAGTCGCCTTGAAAATATTATCACGAACGGTTGCATAATCACTCATTGATGTGCCGCCGATTTTTTCGACACTAAGTAGTTGTGCGTTGTCAGTCATTTTATTTTACCGATGCTAAGAAAGCTGTTGAGAGTTGAAGTTTATGCTTGTTAATAAACAGGGTGATGTGATTCAGGAGCGAATTACATCACGGAAAATCATTTTTCAAATAACTTTTTCTGCTGATTTTTCAGGCCGGTGAGTTAGTCTTCCAGTTCGTAGGCGCCTTCGGCGTTGTGTACTTCCTTGCCGGTAACCGGCGGGTTGAATACACAGGCCATCTTCATTTCCTTGAAAGCACGTAAAATATGTTTGTCGTGATTGTCCAGAATATAAAGGGTGCCTTCGGAAATGAGATACTTATTGCCATCATCCAGGTTTTCAATTTCACCTTCGCCCGACATGCAATAAACTGATTCAAGATGGTTTTTATAATGCATTTGAAAATCAGCGCCTTCATAAATGGTGGTGATGTGGAAAGAAAATCCCATGTTGTCTTCTTTTAACAACATGCGCGTGCTTTCCCAGTTGCCATCAGGCGAAATAATTCGACGTGTTGATGCTTCTGCTTCTTTTAATGTTCTAACGATCATAATTTTTAGCTGCGGTTTGGTAGCTTAAGTTTTATAGAGTATTGCCGGCGGTGGCGAATTAATCGTCCATGCGGGCATTGTCAAAATAATCGGTCTCTTCCGGAATTGAACCTTCTTTTGCACAGACATGTTTAATTGCCTGCTCAACAATATCAATGCCTCTCTTTAGGTTTTCATCACTGGTGGTCAATGGGCACAGAAATTTAACAATCTGATCTTCTGCGCCACTGGTCTCAATAATCAGTCCATGCTGGAATGCGTGATGGGTGATTTGCCCGGCAATGTTGCCGTTGACACAGTTGAGCCCCTGAAACATGCCGCGACCACGGGGAGAGAAATTGCCTTCGCCGTATTTATCTGCAATGGCCTGTAGTCTTTGGGCAACGTATTCGCCTTTACGCTTAACTTCTTTGGAGAATTTGTCGTCAGACCAGTAATGATCAATGGCGGATTTTGCTGTAACAAACGCAAAATTATTACCGCGGAAGGTACCATTGTGCTCACCGGGTTTCCACATATCCAGTTCGGGCTTGATCAGCACTACTGCAAAGGGTGTGCCGTAGCCGCCCAGTGATTTGGACATGGTTACAATGTCCGGTTTGATGCCGGCGTCTTCAAAACTGAAGTAGGTGCCGGTGCGTCCGCAACCTGCCTGAACATCATCAACGATTAATAAAATATCATGTCTTCTGCAAACGGCCTCAAGATTTTGCAGCCATCCAAAACTGGCTACATTAATGCCGCCTTCACCCTGTACTGTTTCCACAATGACAGCGGCGGGTAAATCAATACCGCTGCTTGAATCGGAAAGTACTTTTTCCAGGTATTCGGTGGTGTCGATGTCATCGCCTAAATAACCGTCATAAGGCATACGGAAGGTGCCACTGAGACTGACGCCGGCAGCACCACGATGATGTGAGTTGCCCGTAGTGGCCAGTGCGCCAAGGCTGACGCCGTGAAATCCATTGGTGAAGGCAATGATGTTTTCGCGTCCCTTTACGTTACGCGCCAGCTTTAATGCTGCTTCAACCGCGTTGGAACCGGTCGGGCCGGTAAACTGCATAACGTAGTTAAGATTGCGCGGCTTGAGGATTTTCTCACTAAAGGCCTCGAGAAATTCACGTTTGGCCTTGGTGTGCAGATCCAGGCCATGGGTGATGCCGTCATCCTGAATGTATTGCAGTAATTCTTTCTTGAACAGCGGGTTGTTGTGACCGTAGTTTAACGTGCCTGCGCCGGCCAGAAAATCCAGATATTGTTTGCCGTCTTCGTCATAGAGGAATTCACCCTGAGCTTTATGGAAGACGCGTGGAAAAGATCGTGCGTAGCTCTGTACTTCAGATTCAATTTCATCAAAAATTTTCATGGTGTTCCTCTGTATTAGATTAAGGATAAATTAGTTAGGCGTGCGGCTTCGAGCGGGTTATTGATTAAGTGTTTTTAAAGGGGCCGATTCGAGCCAGAAGTTCCGAGTCGTGCTCGCCTGCAAAATGCTGCTCACGATCGAACATTATAGATTTGTTGAGCTCGCCGCCCAGATTGTCAGCCAGTCTTTCGAATAACGCCCACGAGGCCTGATTCGATTCAGTAATGGTTGTCTCCAGATGATTTACCACCTTGCAGAACGGTCGTTCAAGTAGATGTTGCAGCATGCGCCCAGCCAGACCCTGCCCACGCGCTTTGTCACTCACAGCAACCTGCCAGATAAAGAGTGTGTCAGCACGCTGCGGAATAATGTATCCCGATACAAATCCAACCAGTTCATTATCTTGAATTGCTGCCACTGAGGTGTCCGCGAAGTGCGTGCATTGCAACAAGTTGCAGTACATGGAATTAGTATCTAAAGGGGGGCACTGGCTAATCAGGCGATGCACAGCGGCACCGTCAGTGGAAATGGGTTTGCGAAGTTCTATGTGTTTTTGAGGAGTGCTCATAATATTGTCCAATGAATGTTACACTAAAAGGCTTTAGCCTTCAAGTTCAGCTAGCTCTAGCCGAAAGCCAGGGCGTTAAATTCGTGCTGCAAATACCGTTAAAACCGTTATTTTAGAGTGTTTGATTGTTGAAGTGAAAAATTTTAATTGTTCGATGTAAGGCTAAATTATTTCTTCCGCGTTGCATGTAATTATACGAAAGTCCATTTAAATTTATATTTGCATTACTGCATTACTGCATTACTGCATTACTGCATTACCGCTGTGGTTACAGTGCTGATCGTTACGATAATTTATCGAATAACCGGCGCTACAATAAATTTAATTTTAGCAA
>JAVVEE010000010.1:0-9862 GCA_032251315.1 Gammaproteobacteria bacterium | reverse complement strand
AGATTTATGCAGGGCGTTAATGACTTCATGTTGCGTGTCAGCGCGCGCAAAAATATAGCCGGGGTATTGATTGCCTTCGGGTAACGGTACAAGTTCATGTCCTTCGCGAATAACGATGTCGACACTTTCTATGTGTTTAATATCCCTGGCCGCGATTAAACCTTCGACACGTCGAAGTATACCGCCTTTATGAACAGGCATCATCATAACTCCCCGGCACTGTTGGTCGACCTCGGCTTCATACGGCTGACTCATCGCCAGTGCAATGGTCAGCTCTTCCACGTTAAAGCCATTGCTGCCATCAAGCATGCGCGCGCAGTCACCGCCGATGGTGCGGCTGGCCACCTCAAGTATCCAGGCTTTGTTGTTTTTGTCGAGGCGCAACTCTGCATGCACCGGGCCGGTGTTTAACCCGTATATCTGACAGGCTTGCGCCACGGTCTGTTTAATATGGTTCTGGATTTCAGCGCTCAGCCGCGAAGGGGTGACATAAATAGTCTCTTCGAAATAGGGGCCAATGAGCGGATCGGGTTTGTCGAAAATGGTCAGGGTATTGAGTTCGCCGTTGTGTAGGTAACCTTCGTAGGCGACCTCAATGCCGTCGATATAATCTTCGACCAGTACATGGGTGCTGCACCATTCATCGTTGGAATGCTGAATGATATTTTTAATGCGTGCGCAGGCGGCTATAAATTGCCGGGGGTTGTCGGCGCGAATTACTCCGCGGCTGGCAGACAGGTTTAGCGGTTTGATGACGCAGGGCCGAAACACAGACCATGGTAGGTTTGCCATCTGTTTCTCCAGCGTTTTGCTCAGGTCGATCAGGCAGTGCAGGGGCGTAGCGGCGCCACCTGAGTTCAGACAGGCGCGGGCCAGATCCTTGCGACTGGAGATGCGCGCCGCTGACGGCGGGTTATGCGCCAGCCCCAGTTCAGCAGCGACACTGGCCGCCAGTTCTACGCTGCTGTCATCACTGCCCAGCACCCCGGCGAAGGGGCGTCTACGCGCTTCCGCGAGAATGGTTTTCAGCGCTATTTGCGGCTCATGCAGATCAATGTGCAATCCGGCATGCACTTCAGTGATCAGGGAGTGCCTGCCACTGGAAGCGATCAGGACTTCGAGTCCCATGCGCCGGGCGGCGTTGAGGTAGGGTGCGATACGGTAGCTGTTGGGTGGGGCGATGAGCAGGAATCGTTGTTTCATAGCGTGCAGTTTGACGCATTTTCCATGGACGTATTTTCCGGGGCTAAACGCAGTGATTCCCGCACGAGGCGGGAATCAGCTATCATCAGATGGGTTCTGGCAGGTGCGCTAGCTTTTAGGCACCGGCAGAGCCACAGCCGCCACAGCCGCCTGAGCCGCCAGTCTGTGCGAATACATTCTTGAACACGAAGCTGGCATTGGCACCCTGGTTTTGATAGTCGATTTCGACGCCTTTGAGGTAGCCGATGGCAACCGCGTCAACGTAGACTTTGAGGCCGTCTTTGTCTAATTCACAGTCATATTCAGTAGGGCGATCGACAAAGGTCATGCCGTAGGTCATGCCGCTGCAACCACCGCCGGAGACGAAAATACGCACACCATTGACGCCCTCTTCAGATTCGGTGATGGCCAGCAACTGTTTGACGGCCTCGGGTGAGACATTGATTTCATTAGTAAGCTGGTTGTTAAATTGGACATCAGACATAGTCATCTCCGTTCTAGCGTTGTTTGTAGGTATCGTGTTGATAAGACAGAATTCTAACATGGATGTTCCCGCTAAAACGCTATAAAGCAGGAGGGTTTAGCTCAAGCTTAGCGGTTGCTGCTCAATGCCTCCAGCTCTTCGCTGACTTCCAGCCAGTGGTTTTCAGCCGCTTCACAGCGCCGGTCAAGGTCCGCCTTTTTCAACAGGCAGGCCTGTAATTTCTGTTTATTGTGCTCGCTGTAAATATCAGCGTCGGCGAGCTGCCGCTTCAGTTCGCTCTGCTCAGTGTGGAGTTTGTCGAGTTCGGTTTCCGCCTTTTTAACTTTATTGCTGAGCGGCTGTAGTTTTTTGCGCAGCTCGGCCTGCTGACGCTTCTTGTCTTTTTTGGCGCCGGCATTATTGGCGTCGGGCACCTCAATGACTGTCGCGCTCTCCGTGGGTTTTTTCGCGATTTTGTTCTGCTCGCTGAGCCATTTCGGGTACTCGTCCATGCTGAAGGGGAATTCGCTGACGCAGCGATCATGAACCAGCAGCAGCTGGTCACAGGTAACGCGCAGCAGATGGCGATCATGTGAGACGATGATCATGGCACCGCTGAAATCTTGCAGGGCGGTGGCGAGCGCCTGACGCATTTCCAGATCGAGGTGATTGGTGGGCTCATCCAGCAGCAGCAGGTTGGGGCGCTGGTAGACCAGCATGGCCAGCACCAGCCGCGATTTTTCGCCGCCGGAAAAGGGCGCCACCGGACTCAGGGCCATGTCATTGGAGAAGCCGAAACCGCCCAGATGGTTTCTCAGATCAGCTTCACGGGCATTGGGGTCGAGCTGTTTCAAATGCTCTATCGGAGAATGTTCGGGGTGCAGCTGCTCCAGTTGATGCTGGGCGAAATAACCGATTTTGGTCTCTTTGGCGAGTTCGCGGTGGCCGCTGTGGATTTTGATGGAGCTGTCCAGCTTGGAGCCGGCGAGCAGTTTGATCAGTGTTGATTTGCCCGCGCCGTTAGGGCCGAGCAGGCCGATGCGATCGCCGGGAACAATGATGAGGTCGACATCATTGATGATGGCGGTGTCGGCATAACCAGCTGAAACCGCTTCCAGGCGCAGCAGGGTATTGGGACGTTTTTCGGGTTCCAGCAGTGAGAAGTGGAACGGTGAATCAACATGCGCGGGCGCGATTTCTTCCATGCGTTCCAGCGCCTTCAGGCGGCTCTGTGCCTGCCGGGCCTTGGTGGCCTGGGCGCGGAAGCGTTCGACATAAGATTGAATATGCTTGATTTCGCGCTGCTGTTTTTCGAAGTCAGCCTGCTGGTGCGCCAGATGTTCGGCGCGGAGGCGTTCGAAGGCGGTGTAATTGCCGGTATAGAGGGTGACGCGCTGGTGTTCCAGATGGGCGATGTGGGTGGTGACGTTGTTGAGAAAATCACGGTCGTGCGAGATTAGCAGCAGTGTGCCGATATAGGCGCTCAGCCAGTTTTCCAGCCAGATGACCGCATCAAGGTCGAGATGGTTGGTGGGTTCGTCGAGCAGCAGCAAGTCTGAGCGGCACATCAGTGCCTTGGCCAGATTCAGGCGCATGCGCCAGCCGCCGGAATATTCGTTGACGGCCCGGTTTTCATCCCCGGCCTTGAAGCCCAGCCCGTATAACAGCTGTCCGGCGCGGCTGGCGGCGGTGTAACCGCCGATATTCTCGTAATGGCTGTGCAGCGTCGCCAGCTTCAGGCCTTCGTTACCGGCTTCGGCGCGGGCGAGCTCGGCTTCGATTTTGCGCAGTTCGGCATCACCATCCAGTACGTATTCGAGCGCCGGACGCTGGTCAGCAGGGGTTTCCTGGGCGACATGGGCGATCACCCAGTCTTTGGGATAGAGGCAGTCGCCCGAATCGGCGTGCAGCTCACCGAGAATCAGGGCGAATAAACTGGATTTTCCGGTGCCGTTTGCGCCGGTAATGCCCACCTTCTGACCGGGATGAATCTGAAAGTTGGCCTGTTCGAAGAGTAATTTGGTGCCGCGTCGCAGGCTGAGATTTTTAAATTGGATCATGCGTGTAATTCTAACGTGTAACGCACGCCGTGACATCAGGCCACAGCGCAAAGCCGGGATTTATTATCGCCCTGAAGCCGGCGCTCAGTAGACCCCGATATCCAGATAGGAACGGGCGATTTTGTTGATGGAGGTGACGTAACAGGCGGTGCGGAAATCATGAATATTGTCATTGCTGAGAAAGGTTTCACGAATTTCGCTATAGGCGTTGCGCATGGTGTCATCCAGACCTGAACGCACCAGATCCAGTTCATCAGCACCGCGCGCCACGGCCTTTCGAAAAGTTTCGGAGACCTTTGTACCAGTCAGCTCCTCCAGCATGGCCGCCATTTGTATGCCGTTGGTTTCGTCGAGACGTTTGTGCATACGCCCCATTCGAATGTGCGAAATGTTTCGTATCCATTCGAAGTAGGAGACGGTAACGCCGCCTGCATTGGCGTATGTGTCGGGAATAATAAAAACGCCTTTTTTGTTCAGCAGTTCATCAGCGCCATAAGTCAGCGGGCCGTTGGCGGCTTCGATAATGAGTTTGGCCTGAATGCGATCAGCATTTTCCAGCGTGATCTGTCTTTCGATCGCGGCGGGAATAAGAATGTCACATGCCTTTTCCAGCACCGCTGGGCCGTTTTCTTCCAGCTGGGCACCGGGGAAGTTGATGATGGAGCCGTGATCGAGAATATGGTTGTGCAGATCTTCGATGTTAATGCCATCATCGTTGATCAAGGCGCCGTCACGTTCGATCACCGCGGTGATGATCACGCCGTCATCTTCACTGAGAAATTTGGCGGCATGATAGCCGACATTGCCCAGCCCCTGAATGACGCAAGTTTTGCCCGTGAGGGTGCCCTGCATACGGGCGGATCTGACATCGTCCGGATAACGGAAAAACTCGCGCAGCACATACTGCACGCCGCGGCCGGTGGCTTCAACCCGTCCCTGAATGCCGCCATGATGCAGGGGCTTGCCGGTAACGCTGGCGATGTAATTAATGTCTTCAGGATGGAGGTGTTTATAGGTGTCCGCAATCCAGGCCATTTCCTGCTGTCCGGTGCCTACATCCGGTGCGGGCACGTTGGTGGCCGGGCTGATAAAGCCCTTGCGTATCAGTTCGTGTGCGAAGCGGCGGGTGATCATTTCCAGCTCGTCACGTTCATATAGCAGGGGGTCGATAAGCAGGGCGCCTTTGGAGCCGCCGAAAGGCACGTCAACGATGGCGCATTTATAGGTCATTAAAGACGCCAGTGCCTCGACCTCATCCTGATCGGCATAGGGGGCGTAACGAATGCCGCCTTTCGCAGGCAGGCGATGGCTGCTGTGGGTGGCGCGCCAGCCGGTGAAGACTTCAATTTTGCCGCGAATCTTCACCGGAAATTTGACCTGTAAAACCGAGTTGCAGGATTTGATGGCGGTCGCGATTCCCTCGTCAAGGCCGACCACCGAAATGGCCCGGTCAACCATCAGGTCGACACTTTCTCGAAAACTGGGTTCGTTGTTGATTGTCGTCATTTTAAAAATACCGCCATGCTGAAGGTGAGACTGAATTTATTTCTGTGTTGAATGATTGTTGCACACATTTTGTCCTGATGAACAGGCGCAGGTACAAATCCGAATGCGTAATCAGTCTTTCAAATGGAACAGCTGATACATGGAAGGGATGAGTATCAGGCTCACCAGCATTGAGAAACTCAGCCCCCAGACGATAACAAAAGCCAGAGGCTGGAGCATTTCCGAACCTTCGCCCAGCCCCAGCGCCAGTGGCAACATGCCAAATACGGTGGTTAGCGTGGTCATCAGAATAGGGCGTAAACGCAAGCTCGCGGCATGGGTAATGGCCTGATGAACATCGCCAATGTGCCGGCGTTCTATTTCTATCTGTTCGACCAGCATGATGGCGTTATTGACCACGATACCCGCCAGCATTATCAGCCCCAGCCAGACCGGCATGGAAATCGCCATGTTGAACAGGCCCATGCCCAGGGCCACACCAATGACGGCAAAGGGGACGCCGCTGATAATAATCAGCGGGTTGCGCAGGGATTCGTAATGGATAGCCATCACCGCAAACACCAGAAAGATGGCGAGCAGCAGAATCTGAATACCGGCTTTCTGGCCGCTTGCCAGCTGAGTGCTGCTGCCACTGTCGTACAGGGCGTAACCGTCGGGCAGCTCAAAATCCTGTATCAATGTTTCGATCTCTTTGCTGACATCGCCCAGGCTGGCGCCTTCGGCCAGAGAAGCGCTGATTTCCACCACGCGCTGCTGTTGGTCGTGCATGATTTCAGTGGGTGCCGGGCCGTATTCGATGTCGGCAACATCGCCCAGACGTATGGCCTGAGAATTTTTAAAGCTGATGAGAACATTCTCCAGCGCCTCTGCGCTGGAGCTGTCGCCGGGGGGCAGGCGCAGGCGAATATCATATTCTCGATCCGCTTCCAGATAAGTCGAAACGATGCGGCCGTCCACGGCAATGCGCAAGGCCTGACCGAGCTGATCGGCGCGGATGCCCAGATCGGCAGCGCGGCGCCGGTCGATCACTATTTTTATTTCATCACTGCTCTCTTCATAGGTATGTTTGATGTTTTTCAGCGCTTTGATGACCTGTAGTTTTTCCGTGGCGAGGGTGCCCAGTTTTTCCAGAACCTGTAAATCGTCGCCCTGAATTCGTAAGCTGATATCATCTTCACCGCTGCTTAAGTTCAAACCACGCACGCCACTTACCCGCATTCTCACGGTGAACCCGGCCAGTTTTAACTCGTTGATCTGCTGTTGCATTTTGTTGATCCAGGCCTGGCTACTGAGACTTCGTTCACTGCTGGGCCGCAGCTGCGCCACGATCGTGCTTTTACTGGGCGTGATGGTCTCCGAGCGACCGAAAATACGCCCGCCTGCAAGCGTGAATACCGTGCTGATCTCGGCCTGTTCCAGCAGCAGGTTTTCAATAATTGTGGTGGTGGCGTCGATATCTTCGAGCTGAATATCGGCATCACCACTGATGCTGATGGTGACGCGACCGTCATCCATGCTCGGCAGCAGCGTGCTGCCGCTTTGAAATAGAGTGTAAAACGAGAACAGCAGAATCAGGATGAAAAACAGCAGCGTTTTCCAGGGGTTTTTGATGCAGCGATGGATCAGCCGGCCATGCTGGTTTTTTATCGATTGCAGTGCCTTGTTGACAAATTCAAAGCCCTGGCGGCCCTCATCCTTGATTTTGGCGCCCAGCGCCGGCACCAGCGTGAGCGCAACGATCACCGCCGCGACCATGGCTGATGAAATGGTGATGATCAGCTCCTGAAAGAGCAGGCCGGTGAGGCCGCCGATGAAGATGAAAGGCAGAATCGCCGCAAGGTTGGTGCCGGTCGAGGCGACAATGGGGCTGTTTACCTCCGCCGCGGCGGCGATTGCATATTCTTTATCGGAGCCGGCGCTGTGTTGATGGCGAGTGATGTTTTCGAGCATGACGATGGTGCTGTCGATCAGCAGCCCCAGCCCCAGCGCCAGCCCTCCCAGGGTCATGATGTTGAGGGTGAGTCCGCTCAGCGCCATAATGGTAAAGGTGACGAGCATGCCCAGAGGAATGGCCGTGCCGATGATCAGGGTGCGGCGCACGCTGCCGAGGAAAAGATAGATCACGCTCATGGCCAGCAGGGTGCCACTGAGCGCGGCGATTTCGGCATTGCGCAGGGCGTGGCGGATAAAGATGGACTGGTCGCTGACCATGTCGAGGGCGATGCCCTGAGAAACCAGGTTGCGCTGGTGTAACCAGTCGATGCGTTGCTTCACCTGGTCGACCACTTCAGTGGTGTTGGCGAGCGGCTGTTTCTGAATGGAGAGTTTGACCCCGGGGGTTTTATTCAGGCGCACGCGCAACTGCTCCTCTTCATGGCCGTCAATGACGCGGGCGTAGTCGGAGAGCTGATGGTTGACCGATTGATCTTCCGCCTTGATCCACACCGGCAGATCGCGGATCGCTTCAATCGAACGGAACCGTCCCTGACTGCGGGTGCTGATGGTTTGCGAGGCGCTCTGCAACTGCCCGCCGGGGGCATCGTAGTTTTCGCTTTGAATAATGTTGACGATGTCCGTCACGGTCAGGCCGATATTGGCCAGTCGCTCCTGATCGGCAATGATTTCAATCTCGCGTTCCAGACCGCCGCCTACTTCCACCGCCGCCACCCCGGGCAGGTTGAGAAACCATTTGGAGAAGGTGTAATCGGCCCAGCTTCGCAGTTCGATGACATCGAGATGGTCCGAGCTGAGAATGAATTCGATGATCGGAATCTGTGCAGGGTCGCGTTTATAAATAATGGGCGGGTCGATGGTGTCCGGCAGGAAACGTTTGGCCCGATCAAGGCGTGTACTGGCGTCGCGCAGGGCGATATCAATGTCGGTGCCATACGGGAAGCTGAGGTTGACCTGGCTCTGGCCTTCCCGGGAAAACGACTGCACCTGAATGGCATTTTCAGTAATCGCCAGCTGTTCCTCCAGCTGGCGGGTCACCTGGTCTTCCATGATGCCGGCCGGAACACCTTCGTCGATAATGCGCACCCGGATTTCCGGATAGATAATGTTCGGCAGTAAATCAACGCCCAGTCGGTCCAGCGAGAAAAACCCGATCACCACCACGGTGAGCGCGAGCATGCTGATGCCAATAGGATTATGAATTGACCATGCGGCTAAGCCGCCGGTACCTTGCGTTTTTTTCATGGAGCGGTGTTAGCGGGGGCGGTGTTGTCTGAATTGATAATGTCGCGATCTGTGATTTCGGGCATGGCGCTGCCGGTCTCCTGCGCGACGACGCTAATCGCTTTGCCGTCACGCAAACTGAGATAACCCTTGGTGATAACCTGATCACCGGCATCCAGGCCGTCGATGATTTCTACCCATTCGCCAAAACGACGGCCTTTCGTGAGGTAGCGTTGGCGGGCGATGGTTTTGCCCTCTTCGTTGTTAATCGCGAGGTAAGCATAGGCGCCGTTGATGTCGTGATGGATGGTGTGTGCAGGCAGAACCAGTAGCTCGCGAGCCTGCGACTGAAAATGCACCCGCGCCAGCTGACCGGCCCGTGCCTGCTCGGGAAGCGGGCGCAGCACCAGTTCGATAGTGCCCTTGCGCGTGGCGGCGTCAATCTCAGGGTGGATACGCTTGATGTAGGCGCTATGCTTAACGTCGCCCAGGGCATCGATGGTGAGCTGCATGGCGTCGCCTGTTTTAACCAGCGTCAGCCACTGATCCGATACCCTGACCTTAACCAGCAGACTGTCGGGTTTAATCAGGCTCATGATATGGCTGTGTGCATCCACCGCGTCGCCAGGTTCATTGTTGCGCTGGCTGACAATGCCATAAAAGGGGGCCCTGATCCGGGTTCGATCCATGCGCAGCTGCTGCATCCGCTCTTCGGCGATGGCGATGTTGAGCGTGGTCAGGCTGCGAGCCACCTCCTCTTCGGAAGTGAGCTTTTTGGGCAGAAGCTTTTTCAGGCGGTTGTAATCAATGTTCGCCTGCTGGCGCTGCGCCGTGGCTTTGTCGAGTTCGGCCCGGATCATGTCGCTATCCAGGGCGACCAGCAGCGCGCCCTGTTTAACCGCATCGCCTTCGTAGAAGGGGATCCGGGTAATCAGGCCCGCTTCTTCATTATGCAGTCTCAGCGTGATTGCCGCCTCCAGCGTACCGCTCAGCACCTGCTGGTGGCTTACCGGTTTCAGCTCAACGCTGATGGTTTCCACGAGGTGGCCGGGGCTGCGTTTTTGGGCTGCCGGGGCTTTGCCCGTATCATCGCAGGCGGAGAGCAGGAGCAGGGCAAAGAGCGCGGGGATCATCAATAGTGAAACCGGGCGGTGTTTTTTAGATATAATCATGCTCGAACTTTAACCTGAATTAATAGGGTGCTCATTATAAATCACCCGCGCTGAGCGAGTGATTGTTATTGTAGCCGTTAGCTATGCGGCTGAAACCCGGCTGCGGCGTGTGGCATCCGCACCGTCGTCATGGCAACGAGATCGGAAAGTTTTAAGTAATCTCAGTCAGTTACAGTTGCTCCCTGCGGACAGCTGATAGAGCCAGTCACAACAACCTAAAAAATATGTAGCGTTATCTATGTTCCGTCGTCCTACTGAAAACCCTCACGGCAATCGTAAAG
>JAVVEE010000009.1:45128-47966 GCA_032251315.1 Gammaproteobacteria bacterium | reverse complement strand
TTAGCAAAATAGGCTGTAAATTACGGTATTAAAGGCTTTTTTTGCAGGTTTTAAGTTACGGATTCAGGTATTTGTATAGCAAGTGATTCTATGTTTTAGCTCACGGGTACGATTAGCGCCGCGTTATCGAATCTGCGGACGGTTAATGAGCAATCCACCACTGCCTACAACGTGCAACCCATGTTTTCACTGGGACGTAGTTATTTAACAAATATTTTCAGCCATCACATGCCGCTCTTTTCAAAACAGCAGCAATAAAGCCCTCCAGCTCACCCGCTTCTTCAAGCCCGGTCTCTTCAATTAAAACCAGCTCCGGATAGGCTGCTTGTACAGCGCGGGCGAATACGCCGCTGGAAGTTTCGGTGACACATTCATCATCAATGAATACCGGGGTGCTGTGCAGGCCGCAGCTGGGGGAGCGGCTTTTTAGGATGAAGCCGCTGAGTTGGTTCAAGTCGGGAGTTTTTTCCCGGCAGTAGTGTGCCATGAGTTCGGTGATGTCTAGCCCGGGCTGGTCGCGGCCGGTGACTCGGGGGTGTTCGATGCTGCCGGTTAGGCGTACCGGCGGGCGGGGGGTGGGCAGGCCGGCTTCGACTTCGGGGCAGATGGGGATGAGCTGGAAATGGTCGGCGAGTCGGTCGACGGCGGTGGTGCGGGGTTTGCTCTGGCCGTCGTAGCGCACGGGGTCGCCGAGCAGGCAGCGACTGATGCCTATTTTAGGCTTTGCTGTGAAGTCGGAGCCGGTTCGGTCGGTCATGTCATTAGACAGCAGGCGTTAAAATTTGGCGCCCATGTTCATGGCGCGTTCGCGGGATTTTTTGCCCTCGACCGCTTCCTTGCCGGCATCCCAGCCGGGCATGGTTTCGGGCCAGCCGAAACTGTGGGCGGTTAAGACTTCGCTGAGGGCATCGATGTGTTCGTCGCTGTCATTCAGCGCCGGGATGTAGTGGAAGGTTTCGCCGCCGGCTTTCAGGAACAGGTGGCGGTTTTCCATGTTGATCTCTTCCAGGGTCTCGAGGCAGTCGGCGGAAAAACCGGGGCAGACGACTTCAACGCTTTTGATGCCCTGCGCCGGCAGTTGTTGCAGGGTTTTGTCGCAGTAGGGTTGCAGCCAGGGTTCGCGGCCGAAACGGGACTGGAAAACCAGTTGCCACTCGTCAGCTTGCAGTTGCAGTGCTTCGGCGGTGAGTCGCGCGGTTTTATGGCAGTGGCAGAAGTAGGGGTCGCCGCTGTCGACATAACGCTGGGGGATGCCGTGAAATGAGAACAGCAGCTTTTCGGCGCGGCCATGCTGCTGCCAGTGCCGGCGGATGCTGTCGGCCAGGGCGGCGATGTATTTGGGGTGGTCGTGATAGTGGTTGATGATGCGCAGATCGGGTAGCCAGCGCCAGCCTTTCAGTACGTCGGTGACTTCATCAAATACCGAGGCGGTGGTGGTGGCGGAATACTGTGGATACATGGGCAGTATCAGCAGGCGGCGGGCACCGGCTTTGCGCAGTGCGTTCAGGCCGTCCTTTATAGAGGGGTTGCCGTAGCGCATGGCAAGGTCGACGATGACGTTGCCATGAAATTTCTTTTGTAAGGTTTTTTCGAGCGCCTGTGCCTGTAATATGGAAATGGCGATTAGCGGTGATCCCTGATCGGTCCAGACTTTTTGATAGGCCCTGGCCGAGCGCCGTGGCCTGATGCGGAGGATAATGCCGTGCAATATCGGCCACCACAACCAGCGCGGCGTATCCACCACGCGTGAATCCCACAGAAATTCGGCGAGATAACGTCTGACTGCGGAGGGGGTGGGTTTATCGGGTGAGCCGAGATTAACCAGCAGGATACCCAGTTTTTCCTGCGAGCCGTGCCGGTAGTTGAAATTTGATTTAGCCAAAGGGTTGCCGTGCTGTCATTTATCTTAAAGCGAAGACTGACAGATTCGAAAATAATCCACAAGTGGTACCAGAAGGCCTGACATTGCTCATGCGTGTACAACTCTATATAAACTTCCTGTAACATACGGGCAGTTTTTAACCCTTAATTAAAAGAATAATCTGGAGCTGAACCATGCCGATCTGCCTGGCAGTACCTAATGAAATTGTACCCGGCGAACGCCGCATTGCCATGGAGCCGGGTATTGCAAAACGTTTAATCGCGATGGGCGTTGAAGTGACGATGGAAAAGGGCGCCGCGCTCTCCTCGCATTTTGCCGACGAGGCTTTTGAGGACGTCAAGATGATTGATACGCCGCAGGAGCTGTACAAAAATGCCAACCTGATATTCAAGGTGCAGCCGCCGACCCTGGAAGAGCTGGAGATGATACCGCCGGGCTCGGTGATAGTCGGTTTTATGGCTCCGCATAAAAATGAGGCGCTGCTGCAAAAGATGTGCGAAAAGCAGATCACCTCGCTGGCCATGGAGCTGGTGCCGCGCATTACCCGTGCCCAGTCCATGGATGCACTGTCTTCGCAGGCCTCTATCGCTGGTTATAAAGGAGCGCTGATGGGCGCGGATATGGCCAGCGTATTTTTCCCCATGCTGACAACCGCCGCGGGCACCATCCGCCCCGCCAGGGTGCTGATTATCGGCGTGGGCGTGGCGGGTTTGCAGGCGATTGCCACGGCCAGACGGCTGGGCGCGATTGTTGAAGCCTACGATGTGCGCAGCGCCACCCGCGAGCAGGTGGAGTCGCTGGGCGGCAAGTTTGTTGATACCGGCGTCAGCGCCGAGGGCGAAGGTGGTTATGCGCGTGAGCTCACCGACGAGGAAAAACAGCAGCAGCAGACTGTGCTGGCCAGGCATATCGCCATGTCCGATGTGGTCATCAGCACCGCGGCGATTCCGGGCAAG
>JAVVEE010000009.1:0-44877 GCA_032251315.1 Gammaproteobacteria bacterium | reverse complement strand
GGAGCTGGATATGGAAGACGAGGTGATCGCCAAAACAGTGTTGACCTGTGATGGCGAAGTTAAAAGCGAGCGTTATCGCAGAGAAGAGGTGACAAAATGATCGAAGGATTCACAGCCCTGTATATTTTTA
Source organism: Gammaproteobacteria bacterium (assembly GCA_032251315.1). Taxonomy (GTDB): domain Bacteria; phylum Pseudomonadota; class Gammaproteobacteria; order SZUA-229; family SZUA-229; genus LH-M37. The sequence goes on along the minus strand of JAVVEE010000009.1, from coordinate 44,747 downwards.
TGCTCTCGGCCTTTACCGGTTACGAGGTAATCAGTCGTGTGCCGGTTATTCTGCATACCCCGTTGATGTCAGGCTCCAACTTCATCCACGGTATCGTGCTGGTGGGTGCCATGGTGGCGATGGGACATGCTGAAACCGGTCTGGAAACCATGATCGGTTTTGTCGGCGTGATGCTGGCGGCAGGCAATGCCGTGGGTGGTTATGTTGCCACCGTGCGCATGCTTGAAATGTTCCAGCCTAAAAAGAAGGAGGGTTAATTCGTGGAGCTGTTAATTGAAATAGTTTACTTCATCTCTGCTGCGGTCTTTATTATCGGCCTGAAACAGATGAGCTCACCCGTCACCGCGCGCCAGGGCATCGTCTGGGCCGGTATCGCCATGGTCATCGCCTCGCTGTTCACCTTTGCTGATCCGGCTGTGCTACACAATACCGGCAATCTGGGCTGGATGGTGCTGGCCATCGTGCTGGGCTCGACCATTGCTTATGTCACCGCCAAGCGCGTGGCCATGACCGATATGCCGCAGATGATCGCTGTCTATAACGGCATGGGCGGCGGCGCGGCGGCCGCAATCGCCGCGGTCGAGCTGGTGCGGGTTTCGCGCGCACCGGAAACGGCGCCGGACACCACCATCATGGTGCTGGCGGTATTGGGCGCGATCATCGGCGCGGTCTCCTTCTCCGGTTCGGGCATCGCCTTCGCAAAATTGCAGGGGCTGATCAACAAGACCATCCGCCTGCCTCTGCACATGGTGATCAATCTGGGATTGTTCGTCGCGGCACTGGTGATCGGTGGCATGATGGCCTTTACCGGCCAGGTTGATCCGATGCTGCTGCTGATCTTCTTCATCATAACGCTGGTGTTCGGCATCATGTTTACCCTGCCCATTGGCGGCGCCGACATGCCGGTGGTGATTTCACTGTTCAACGCCCTCACCGGTCTGGCGGTCGCCTTTGAAGGCTTCGTACTGCAAAACGCGGCCATGATTATCGCCGGTACGGTGGTCGGCTCATCCGGCACCCTGCTGACCCAGCTGATGGCTAAAGCGATGAACCGCCCGATCTCCAATGTGCTGTTCTCCAGCTTCGGCAGTGCCACCGGTGGCGGCGAAGATGAAAGCATCGAAGGCAGCATGAAGGAAGTCCAGGCTTTCGATGCCGCCATCATGATGGCCTATGCCAGCAAGGTTATCATCGTGCCGGGTTACGGCATGGCCGTGGCGCAGGCGCAGCATAAGCTGAAAGAGCTGGAAACGCTGCTGGAAGAGCGTGGCGTGACCGTGAAATACGCTATTCATCCGGTGGCCGGACGTATGCCGGGTCACATGAATGTACTGCTGGCTGAAGCCGGTGTGGATTACGACAAGATTCTCGATCTGGATGAGGTTAATCCCGAATTCCCCACCGCCGATGTGGCGCTGGTGATCGGCGCTAACGACGTGGTTAACCCGGTGGCGCGTACCAATCCGGACAGCCCGATTTACGGCATGCCTATTCTGAACGCAGACAAGGCGCAGAACACCATCGTCATCAAGCGTGGCCGCGGCTCGGGCTTCTCGGGCATCGAGAACCACCTGTTCTATGCCGATAACACCCGCATGCTCTACGGCGATGCCCAGAAAGCCGTGGCCGGTCTGATCGCAGGCATCAAGCAGCTTTAGGAGCCTTACGGGTTTTATCCATGCTGTTTAAAAAAGCCGGTACCGGTGATGGTGCCGGCTTTTTTTATGTGTGCAAGGATTGTAGTCGGCTGTTATTCAGCCAGTGATCCGCCGGCTGACACTGGCGGGGCATTTTTTACAAGCACATATTATCGTTATAAGATGCGTGTGTATTCAAGCCGATTGCCCTAGAATCGGGGAACAGTAAAAAAGCAGGAGAGCAGCATGCGTACAATCGTGGTTCTCAACGCCAAAGGCGGTTGCGGCAAAAGCACCATTTCGACCAACCTCGCCAGCTATTATGCTTTCGAGGAAGAGAAAAAAGTCGTTCTGGCCGATTATGATCCACAGGGTTCGAGTCTGGCCTGGCTGGCCGCGCGCGGCGAACAGTGGCCGGCCATCGAAGGCGTGGCCGCCTTCAATGAGCCACTACGCCCCGCCAAAGATACCGACATTCTGATCATCGACGCCCCCGCCCGGGTACATGGCAGGGAGCTGACCGAGCTGGTGCGCAGGGCCGATACCATTATCTTCCCGGTGCTGCCTTCCCCCATCGACATGCGCGCCGCCACCGACTATATGCAGGAGCTGCAAGCGGTCGGCAAAGTTCAGCGCAACCAGGTAAAGATAGGCATCGTCGCCAACCGTGTGCGTGAAAACACCATCATCTTCGCCGAGCTGTATGATTTTCTGAAAAAATTGAAAATACCCTATGTGGCCACGCTGCGCGATACCCAGAATTATATTCGAGCCGAAGAGTATGGCATCGGCATCTTTGAAATGGCCCCCTCACAGGTCTATCAGGATCTCGAAAGCTGGGAACCGCTGATCAAATGGCTACGCAGCAAACGCAGCATGCCGGACAAATAGCAATGTGGCAAAACTTTAGGTGCGAATTCATTATTCAGCACTTAATGTAGGTGCGAATTTATTCGCACAACGCTCCATCAGCACAAAATGCAGCCAAATGAATGTCGCCATGCTGTTCCCGCGCACGATGAAGTAAAGCGCTTCATTACCGATTTCCTCCTCCGAAAAACCAACGCTTGCTGCTAAACTGCGCCGCTTTATATCATTGCCGTTATCTTCATGCTTATCGCACCCACACTTGCCCAATTCAAAACCCTGTTCGCGGAAAAACTCAGGGGCATGCTGTCGCCCGATGAGCTGGGCGCCTTCATCCTGGTGCTGTCAAACAGCTTGCAGGGCAGGGCATCGCAGCAGACTCTAAAAACCGATTTAATGGCCATGTTCGTCGAGCTGAACAACCGGCACAAGACAGGTGAATTAACCGCACCGCAAGATGATCTGGACGTGTTTGAAAAAATAAAAAACAAAGGCGTCGGCTCGCTCACCGTATGGGAAAGTATCACGCAGGGAGAATGGGAACTGCTGTACAACCCCATGCGCGCGCTACGACCCGAGCGCGCCTCGGCGGAAAAAATCGAAACGATTTTCCGTGAATTCAACAACGACAAGTTTCATTTCAACAAACCGTTTCTGCGCCCCGAAATTTTATGGGAAGGGGAATGGCACGATGTCCAGCTCAGGGTGCTGTACAACAAATTTCCGTTTGCGCCGTATCATCTGATCATCGTGCCGCAACCCGAGCTGGCGCTGCCGCAATATCTGCTGAAGCAGTATCACGAATTCATGTGGCAGCTGTTGGCGGAACAGTCCAATATTTTTACCGGCCTGGGTGTCGGCTACAACAGCCTGGGCGCCTGCGCTTCGGTGAACCAGTTGCATTTCCAGTCATTCATTCGGGCTGAAAAGTTACCCATAGAAAAAACACTGTGGCAGCACAATGGTGGTATCCATGACTATCCCATGCGTTGTCTAAAAACCACCAGTGCAGAAGAGGGCTGGGTGATGATCGAACAGATGCATGCGCTCAACCAGCCCTATAATTTACTCTATCGCCAGGGTTGCTGTTATGTTCTACCCAGAAAAATGCAGGGCAGTACTGAGGTGGCGGAACGGGTACAGGGTGCCGGCTGGATTGAGGAATGCGGCGTATTTAATGTAGCCAATAAAAAACACGGCAAGAATTTAACCGCCGAGTTTCTATATGCTGACTTGAAGAGCCTTTCGGTAGACGGTGACTTTGTAAATCGATAATGATCTCTGGGTTCTTCTGTTTCAATCTATTTCCCAAAGCAGCTTATTTCACAGAACCCGCTCAAGATTTTAAAGCAACCAGGACCTCGTCCCAGAATTTAATGCGCGTTTCTATCGCCAGCGTGGCGGCGGCTTCCGCTTCAGCGAGTTTTGCGGGGTCGTCTTCACACAGAATATCCAGCATTCTGAGTGACAGGGGGCCGTGATGATCAGCGTCGAGATGGATGTGACGTTCCAGGTAGAAATGGAAGGCAGTCGCATCCTCTTTGGAGACGTTCATCCGGTCGAGCAGAGCTCGGAACATCTCAGGGATGATGTGTTCGCGCCCAAGGGCAAAGGCGGCTGCGACAACGTGCGGCTTGTCGCTATCAATGAAAGCAAAGGTTGTTTTCATAAAGGCTTTGGCAGGTTCGGGGGCGGCGATTTCGGCAAAGGCGAAGTCCAGAGAATTCCGGGCGACCGCGTCAACGAATTGTTTGATGTCACCACTGCTGCCGGTACTGACCTCTTCCATGGCCTTCATATAGAGCTCGAAATGGCTGGTATAGGTGGTTGTGCCATCTGCCAGGGGCAGGTCTTCATCGGACTCTTCTTCCAGGACGATGTCGTTGATAAAACGACGCACTTTCCCATCGCCGTGCGGAAACCAGGGCGCTCTCGCCGGGGCTATCTCATTTTGCAGGTATTTAACCAGGGACATAAAGTCCCATACCGAATAGACATGGTGCTGCATAAAAAGCGACAAATCATGCTTGTCTTTGACAGCGGCATAGACCGGATGGGCTGCAAGCTGGTTGCGTAAATTTTTTACTCTGTCTAAAGAAAATAGTGCCATGACTTTGCCTTTTAATGAAATTTTATAAAAAAATAGATGGAAGATTATAAAGTATCAGGCCCGATCGATCTGCATTTATTCCGGGATATGCAAGTAGGGGCAGTTAACGCAAGGCACAGAGATATGTTTTTTGAAAGGTTGATTCGAGTTTATTTGTGTTAGGTTTTTCGAGATGAGAATCGTTATTCTTCAATCACCTTGAACTCGCCCGGCTGTAACCCCTCCAGTTTCCAATGTCCGACACGTTCGCGTATCAGGCGCAATGTCGGGAAGCCGACCGCTGCGGTCATGCGGCGAACCTGTCGATTTCTGCCTTCTGTAATCGTCAGTTCGATCCACGAGGTGGGGATGTTTTTGCGCTCCCGTATGGGCGGGTGGCGCGGCCACAGCCAGTCGGGTTCGCTGATGACTCTGGCACCGGCGGGGCGGGTCTGGCCGTCTCTGAGTTTGACGCCGTGTATCAGCTGTTTGATAGCGGCGCTGGTAGCGAGGCCTTCAACCTGTGCCAGGTAGGTTTTTTTGAGTTTGTGCCGGGGGTCGGTCAGTTCGTGCTGTAGCTTGCCATCATCGGTGAGAATGAGCAGTCCTTCACTATCACGGTCGAGCCTGCCGGCGGGGTAGACGTTGGGCTCCTTTATATAGTCTGCCAGGGTGGCGCGACCTTCGCTGTCGGTGAACTGGCAGAGCACGTCGTAGGGTTTGTTGAACAGGATGATTTTTGCCATGCAGCGATGTCTATAGCGGTTGCAGGTTCAGCCAGCGGGTTCGGCGACTTTGCGCGGCATTCATCAGGTCGAATATCTGATTTAACGCAGGTTCGTTGACACCGTGCCAGCGCAGGCTCTCTTTGGGGCCTTTATAGACAGCATCAGTGATAATGGTGGTGAGCAGTTTGTTTCGGGGCAGCATCTCTTTGTGCTGTTCCACCAGTTGCTGAATGCGCGTGGCGCCGCGGAATTTCATTTTCGAGATGTTGTCGATGTTGGCCAGAATGAGTTCGACGCTGGGGTATTTTTTCAGCAGGTTGGAGGCCATCTTGTAGCCAATGCCGGGGATGCCGGGGATGTTGTCGACTTTGTCACCGGCGAGGGCGAGCAGGTCGGCAATGAGCTCGGGAGCGACGCCGAAGCTCTTTTCAACATCGCGGTAGTGCATGATTTTGTCACGGGCAAAATCCCACCAGAAATCACCGGGGCGGATCAGCTGGGCCAGATCCTTGTCGGCGCTGAGGATGGTGATGGCGTAGCCTTCACTGCGCAGGCGGGTGGCCAGGGTGCCGATGATGTCGTCGGCTTCAAAGCGGTTGCTGGAATAGTCGGCAATGCCGGCAGCGCGGCAGAAATCCCGGCAGTGCTTGAACTGATTTTTAAGCTCTTCCGGCGTGGGCGGGCGCTGGCCCTTGTAGGCAGGGAAAATCTCACGGCGGTAGGAGTTGGTCTGTTTGGCATCGAAGGCGCAGGCGATGTATTCGGGCTGCTCCATTTCGATGAGCTGGTGCAGAAATTCGGTGAAGCCGTAAACCGCATTGGAGGGGGCGCCGCTGGCGTCAACGATCTCATCGGAATAGGCGTGCCAGCCACGGAAGATGTAGATGCTGGCATCGACCAGATAGGCGCGTTTTTGATGGTTATTAGACATTATGGAATTGTACCCGGCTGTCAGGGAATGTAAATCGAACGCTGGACATCTGATTATAAGCCTGAATGCCGGCATAAGGGCCACAAAAGCACCTCAAGTCGGAAACGGAAGAATAAACTTGTTTTAAGTATAGTCTTTTAATAAATGGAGGATGAAGGTATTATTCGAGGCACAAAAATAAGGTGAAATACAGTAAAAATGTCAGAAATGGACAAGAAAGCGATTATTGATCTCTCCAAGAAGGGCAGCCGTCTTTTTCGTAGCGGACAATATGAAGAGGCTCGAGAGGTTTATCTCAAGGCTCACGAAGTGGATCAGGATAACCTCTATGTGCTCTCGGGTCTGGGGGATGTTTATCGCAAACTCAATCGTTTTGCCGAATCAGGGAAATATTATGATGCAGTACTGAAAATCGACAAAGACAATATTTTTGCGCTGCGTGGTGCGGGTGATGCACGGCGCGGCCTGCAGAATCCGGAGCAGGCGATTCCCTACTGGTTGCGCTATCTGGAGATTAATTCCAGGGACAGTCACGTCATGGTGCGTGTTGCCGACGCTTTTCATAAACTGGGCGCCTTCGAGGAGGCTATCTCAATGTATGAAGAGGCGCTGGCGATTACGGGTGATGACCCTTTTGCCCTGCTGGGGCTGGGTAATCTGTATTATGCCGATCACGAGGATGACCGGGCACTGGCCTGCTTCGAGCGGCTGCTGAAGGCGAATAGCAAGAATGTGGTGGTGATGACCATGACGGGCAATTTGTACCGCAGGCGCCGCGATTATGACAAAGCCATCGAGAATTACCGCAATGCACTGGAGATCGAGCCGGATAACTGTTTTGCCCTGTTCGGCATGGGTGATAGTTTCCGGGGGCATCAGGACATGGAGCAGGCAGTGTTCTGGTGGGAGAAAATTCTACAGCAGGAGCCGAAAAATCAGGCATTGTGGAGTCGGGTCGGTGATGCACAGCTCAACCTGGACCGTCTTGACGACGCGGTGGCCAGTTATGAAGCCTGCCTGAAGGTAGGTGCGGATATTTATGCCTATCTGGGTCTGGCTCGAGCGGAACAGAAAAAAGGCGATTATCAGGCGGCCATCGCTTTTTGTCAGCAGGCGCTGAAAATTGATAAAGCCCATGCCCGCGTGCTGACCGAATTGGTTTTTCTGCATGAACAGGTCGGCGATCATGAGGCGGCCGAAACCGCTCGTGAGCTGATCATTGGCTAATTTCTGAACTTTAATCACCAAACTACCTCTTAATTGCTCAGCTTTATAGTGCAAAAAGCACTATAATACGCGCCTTTATTTATACTGAATCGAGAAAAACTTGTGAGTGAAAAAATACGTAATATCGCCATTATTGCCCATGTAGACCACGGCAAGACCACTTTGGTCGACCAGCTTCTACAGCAATCCGGCACATTGGACATGCGCAAAGCGCCAACCGAGCGCGTCATGGACTCCAATGACCAGGAAAAAGAACGCGGTATTACCATTACCTCTAAAAATACGGCGATCAACTGGAATGGTTACCACATCAATATCGTAGATACACCGGGCCATGCCGATTTCGGTGGTGAAGTTGAGCGTGTGCTCTCTATGGTTGATTCGGTGCTGCTGCTGGTGGATGCCGTCGACGGCCCCATGCCTCAGACACGTTTCGTGACCCAGAAGGCCTTTGCCATGGGTTTCCGTCCGATTGTGGTCATCAACAAGATTGACCGTGACGGTGCCCGCCCCGATTGGGCGCTGGATCAGACCTTTGATTTGTTCGACAAGCTGGGAGCGACGGATGAACAGCTGGATTTCCCGGTGGTTTATGCCTCTGCGATTAACGGCTATGCCGGTCTGGAGTCTGACGTGCGCAGCGGCAACATGGATCCGCTGTTCCATTCCATTGTCGATAACGTTTCAGCGCCGGATGTAGAGGCCGATGGCCCGCTACAGATGCAGATTTCCACCCTGGATTACAACAGCTATGTCGGCATTATCGGCATTGGTCGTATCCGACGTGGTTCGATTAAGCCCAATGCGCCGGTAAAGGTTGCTGGAGCCGACGGCGTAGCGCGCACCGCCAAGGTGTTGCAGGTGTTGGGTTTTGAAGGCCTGGAACGCGTTGAAGTTGAAGAGGCTCATGCCGGCAATATCGTTGCCATCACCGGCATCGATCCGCTGTCGATTTCCGACACCATTTGTGATCCTAATAATGTTGAGGCACTGCCTGCGTTAACCGTGGACAAGCCGACCATCAGCATGACGTTTCAGGCAAACTCATCGCCATTTTCCGGCAAGGAAGGCAAGTATGTCACCAGTCGTAATATCTGGGACCGCTTGCAGCAGGAGCTGAAACACAACGTTGCATTGCGCGTTGAGCAGGTTGACGGCGACAAATACAAGGTCTCCGGCCGTGGTGAGCTGCATCTGTCGGTGCTGATCGAAACCATGCGTCGTGAAAATTTCGAGATGGCCGTGGGTCGTCCTGAAGTGATTGTGCTGGAAGAGGACGGCGTTAAAACCGAGCCCTATGAGCAGCTGACGGTCGATATTGAAGAGGAAAGTCAGGGCTCGGTAATGCAGGCTTTGGGCGAGCGTAAAGGCGATCTTAAAAATATGACGTCTGACGGTAAAGGTCGCGTACGACTGGATTACATTATTCCAGCGCGCGGTCTGATTGGCTTCAGAACCGAATTTTTGACCATGACTTCCGGAACAGGACTGCTCTACAGCGTTTTTGATCATTACGGCGAATATATCAAGAAAGGCATCGGTCAGCGCGCTAATGGCGTAATGATCGCTAATTCTCAGGGTAAGGCGGTGGCCTATTCGCTGTGTCCTTTGCAGGAGCGCGGTAAATTGCTGGTCGGTAATGGCGATGAGGTCTATGAAGGCATGATCGTGGGGATTCATTCCCGTGATAATGATCTGGTGGTTAATCCCATCAAGCCCAAGCCACTGACCAATGTTCGTGCTTCCGGCACTGACGAAAGCCTGAGTCTGTCTCCGCATATCTGTTATTCACTGGAACAGGCGCTGGAATTCATTGATGACGACGAGCTGGTTGAAGTCACGCCCGCGAGCATTCGTATACGCAAGAAGTTTCTGAAAGAGCACGAGCGTAAAAGAGCATCGAGAGGGTAAATCTGAAAATAAAGGTATTGACTTTCTGGATAAGGCATGTAGAATATGCAGAGCCTGAAATATATATAGGCAGTATTTATGTTTAGTAATAAGACGTTCCTAAGTAGTCTCTTCCTGATATTCATAAGTCATACCATTTCAGAGCAAAAACCCGCCCCTAACGGGGCATAAATAATATTTTTTATAGGTAATACATATGTCTACTACAACAGGAACCGTCAAGTTCTTTAACGATTCAAAAGGCTTTGGTTTTATTGAGCAGGAAAGCGGCCCTGACGTGTTTGTACATTTCAGCGCTATTCAATCTGAAGGCTTTAAAACTCTGGTTGAAGGTCAGAAAGTTGAATTCACTGTGACACAGGGTCAGAAAGGTCCTCAAGCAGAGAATGTTGTTGCGGTTTAATTAAACCTCAGTCAACTTGATGAAAAACAAAGCCCGGTCATTTGACCGGGCTTTGTTCGTTCTGGGGTACGATTAATAAAAAACTATAACTGTTTCAGCAGTTCTACCTGTTCCTGCACCAGCGCCGCCGAGCGATCAAACATGGCGCGCTCCTCGTCATTCAGCGCCAGAGTGATGACCTCCTCCATGCCGTTCTTGCCCAGCACGGCGGGCACGCCAATCGCCAGGCCATCATGACCGTATTCCCCTTCCAGCACGCAGACAGTCGGCAGAATACGTTTCCTGTCGTAAACAATGGCATCAACCATTTCTGCGACCGCCGCTCCGGGCGCATCGTAGGCACTGCTGTTCTGCCGCAGCGCCAGGATTTCAGCGCCGCCGTTACGGGTGCGTTCCACAATCCCGGCCAACTGTTGTTCAGGAATAAAATGGCTCACCGGAATGCCCGAGATAGTGGTATAGCGCAGCATCGGCACCATGGTATCGCCGTGACCGCCGAGCACCATGGCGTTGATGTCGAGATTCGAATAGCCCGTTTCCATGGCGATGAAACTGGCCATGCGACTGGAATCCAGCACTCCCGCCTGACCGAAGATGCGATGGCGCGGCCAGCCGGTTTTTACCCAGGCATGATAAGTAATGACATCCACCGGATTGCTGACAAACAGCAGCATGCTCTCGGGTGCATATTGCATCGCGGCGTCGATAATGCTGTTGCTGATGGCCACATTGGTGGCCAGAAGGTCGGAGCGTGACATGCCCGGCTTGCGCGGCAGGCCGGCGGTGATAATGATCAGGTTGGAATCCTTGAGCAGGGCAAAGTCGGAGCCGCCGTAAAGTCGGGTATCGTATTTGAGCAGGGGTGAGACCTCCTGAACGTCCAGGGCGACACCTTCGGCGGCGCCTTCCCGGATATCCACAAGGGCGATTTCATGGCACATGCCTTTGCCGGCAATAAACTGGGCAGTGGCTTCACCGACCCGACCCGCACCTACAATACTTATTTTATTCAACTGAACCTCCCGTTGGCTGTGTAGCAGCCTGTTATAAGGCTAAGAGCATTGTGACTGAATGGGGCAAAAAAAAACCACTGCATTATCGAGTGGTTTTTCTCTAGTGCAAACTGATGGAAGATTCAGCCGACTTCAGACGGGCTGTTTTTAACCGGCAATTTACGCGCTACGCCACTGGCGATGGCCGCTTTTGACACCGCCTGAGGAATGGTATCGATCAGGCGCGGATCAAAGGGTTTCGGAATGATATAATCCTTGCCGAAAACAATCGTATCCTGCTGATAGGCGGCCAGCACTTCAGCCGGCACCGGCTCGCGCGCCAAAGCGGCCAGGGCGTGAACAGCAGCGAGCTGCATTTCCTGATTGATGCGGCTGGCGCGGACATCGAGCGCTCCGCGGAAAATGTAGGGAAAGCCAAGTACGTTATTGACCTGATTAGGGTAATCGCTGCGCCCGGTCGCCATGATCAGGTCGTCGCGGGTCATGTGCGCCAGTTCGGGCAGAATTTCAGGATCAGGGTTGGAGAGGGCGAAAACAATCGGATTTTCAGCCATGGTGGCGAGCATTTCCGAGCTCAGCAAATCAGGACCGGAGACGCCGATAAAGACATCGGCACCATTCATGGCGTCGGCCAGCGTGCGCAATTCGGTCTCCACTGCGAATTCCTGCTTGTATTTGTTGAGGTCATCCCGGCCGGTATGGATGATGCCCTTGCGGTCAATCATGTACAAGTTCTCGGGCTTGGCGCCCAGCGCCTGCAGCAGTTTCATGGAGGCAATGCCCGCCGCTCCTGCACCCAGGCAGACTACGCGCACCTCTTCAATTTTCTTGTTCTGCAACTTCAGCGCATTGATCATGGCCGCCGAAATGATGATGGCCGTGCCATGCTGGTCATCGTGGAAAACCGGGATATCCAGCTGTTCGATCAGCGCGGTTTCAATTTCAAAACAGGCCGGTGCGGCAATGTCTTCCAGATTGATGCCGCCAAAAGTGGGTGCAATATTGCGCACGGTTCTGATGAAATCCTCGGATGAGTCCGCTTTCACCTCGATATCAAAAACATCAATATCGGCAAAGGCCTTGAACAGCACCGCCTTGCCTTCCATGACCGGTTTGCTGGCAGCGGGGCCGATATTGCCGAGGCCAAGGACGGCAGTGCCATCGCTGATCACCGCCACCAGATTACCTTTTGCGGTGTAGTTGTAAACTTCGGATTCATCTCGGGCGATGACCCGACAGGGCTCGGCCACGCCGGGGGTGTAGGCCAGAGATAGCTCGTGCTGGGTTTCGCAGGGCTTGGTAATGGCGGTGGCAATCTTCCCCGGCTTGGGCTGGGAGTGATAATCCAGAGCTTGTTGTTTGTATCGATTAGGCATAGGTCTTCGGGGGGTGCGTGATGTTTAAAAGTATTGATTCTAGCATTGCAGCGCCCTGTTTTCTGCTTCAATGGAGGCGGGGTGTTTGATCTCCATGTAAAAGCGCTCACCCTTTTTGGGGTTGTGTTTGGTCTGTAGCCAGCCTCTGACAATCACCGGCTGTCCGATCAGCGATTGCAGTCGCTGCCGGTCAAACAGCGACTGTCGGGAAGGATGAACCCTGAGAGTAAGGCCGTGTTCCAGCGTTAGCCATAAACCGCTGCGGGAACCGTTAATGGCTTTGATTTTGCCCCGTAGCAGGTGAAAGCCACGGGCGGAATCATTGAGGTTTTCAATAGCAGGTATGGGTTGCGACCAGAGGCCCTTGCGGTCACAAAAAGCGCGCTGTTCGGCCTGTAGATAGCAATGGGAGAAACGTATGTTAGGCGGAATATTGATGGCATTCACCAGGCCGGAAGCCAGCAGCTGTGCCTGCAGGTTGGTGCCGTCAGGCAGAAAAAGATGCGCCAGCGAGCGCTGATAGTGGTCCTCTTTTTCACGGCCATGAATCAATTTGACCTGATTGTCATGGCTCGAGATCAGCGCCCTCAGTAAATCGCGGGCCGGCAGGGCGAAGGCTTCTGCGGGCTGCCCGTCCCGGGCAATTTCGGGAGCATTGATGCCGATCAGACGAATGCTGCGACCATCGGCAAGCTTTACGGTATCACCATCGTGGATATGTTCGACCGTGACGGTTTCATCATAGGCCTCACCCGCACAGCTTTGCCCGGCGGCAAGGGCAAGTTGATGGCCGGAAAGGCTCCAGACCAGAAACGGCAGGCACAGCAAAAAAAAGCGCCGGGTGGCGCTTTTTTTTATCTTCAGTGCAGTCATTGAAGTGTTACTTCTTGCCACCGAAGCGCTTGTTGAATTTTTCAATCTGACCGGCAGAATCGAGTACTTTCTGTTTGCCGGTGTAGAAGGGGTGACACTCAGCACAGACCTCAATCAAAAGCTTGTCTTTGCCGTAGGTCGTGCCGGTTGTAAATGTGTTTCCGCAGCTACATGTAACTTCAACGGCGTGGTAGGCTGGGTGAATTTCAGGTTTCATGTGTTAGCTTCCTCTTGGAATGCCTTCGTAAAAGGCGTTGAATTGTACTCGTAACGAGCTTCTCAGACAAGAGCCTGACTGAAGTTTACGGTGAAATTATGGCAATAGTACGACATAATGTGCCTAAAAAGCGGTAGTAGACGCGAATAATAAGGATTAGACATGAAATCGACCATTATATCCATGTTCATCGTATTAATTGTGATGATAGCCCTCCCCATGTTCCTGTTCGACAACGGCGATCTGGCGCAAAAGTTCGGCTTCGGCAATGGTGCAGGCTCGGCTGAAATGGTTGAGGATTTGCGGGCTAAAGCACCCAAAAACATCCAGCAGGTAGTCACCGATCAGCCGGTGGAGGTCTATAAATGGGTCGATGAGCACGGCGTGACACAGTTCAGCAACCGCCCACCTGAAAAAAGCCGTGAGTCAGAAAAAATTAGAGAAATTGCTCCAGCACATCGTTGAGGAAGCGATACCCCCGTTCGCTGGTGCGTATCCCCGATTCGTCGATGAGCAGTAATTCGGCATCGATGTTCCGGCAGGCCGGTTTCAGCACTTCCCGGTCAATGCCGGTATAGCGTTCAAAGGTCTCGTAACTGAAGCCGTTTTTCAGCCGCAGTGCATTGAGCAAAAATTCAAAGATAATTTCATCCTGAGCAATCTCCGCCTGACCGGAGAGCGCAGCATGCCCGGCATGGTTCATGTAGTCTTCAGGCTGCCGGCGTTTCCAGCGGCGGCTAATTTTCCCGCTGGCGCTGTCAGTGAGCTTGCCGTGCGCGCCCGCGCCGATGCCGATATAGTCGCCGAAGTTCCAGTAATTGAGATTGTGGCGGCACTGCCGGTCGGGCCTGGCGAAGGCGGAAACTTCGTATTGCTGAAAACCGTTATCCAGCAGCACTTCATGACAGCGGCTCTGCATTTCCCACAGCGCTTCCATCTCGGGTGTCACCGGCGGGTGCTGGTGAAAAAAGGTATTGGGTTCGATGGTCAGCTGATAGTGGGAAATGTGCTGCACGTTCTGCGCGCAGGCGGTCTGGATATCATGAACAGCCTGCGAGATGCTCTGCCCGGGCAGGCCGAACATCAGATCCAGATTAATGTTGTCAAAACCGGCCTGCTGCGCGCTCTGAATAGCGGCCAGCGCCTGTGCAGCATCGTGAATGCGGCCAATGGCGGCTAAATGCGAGTCATTGAAACTCTGCACCCCGATGGACAGACGGTTGACGCCGGCGGCGCGGAAATGGGAGAAGTTGTTTTGCTCGAAGGTGCCCGGGTTGGCTTCCATGGTGATTTCAATGTCATCGGCAAAAATCAGACGTTGCTGCGCACCGGTAATGATCTTATCAATGGTATCCGGTGAAAACAGGCTGGGCGTGCCGCCGCCGAAAAAAATGGTGCGGATGGGGCGTTGCGTGGCGATGTCCGGATCGGTCGCCAGTTCAGCATCCAGGTCGGCCATGAGCGCATGCAGGTATTTTTCTTCATCAATATCGCCGCTGGTGTGTGAGTTGAAATCACAGTAAGGGCATTTTTTTACACACCAGGGGATATGAATATACAGCGACAGCGGCGGAGCAGGTATCGACATCGGATCAGTGCGCCGTGCCGTTGAAGGGCTTGTTGCGCAAATATAGAATCAGCAGGATGGCAGGGATGCCGAGCGCAGCGGTAGACAGGAAGAAGGTGGCGTAACCGAAGCTGTCGACCACATCCCCCGAGAAGCCACCCATAAACTTGGCGGGCAGCAGCATTAATGAGCTGAACAGGGCGTATTGCGTGGCGGTATAGGCGCGATTGGTCAGGCCGGAGAGATAGGCGATGAAGGCGGAGCCGGCGATGCCCGCGCTCAGGTTATCGGCGCCAATAACCATGGCGAGGTAGACCACGTCAGGCGGTAACAGCGCCAGTGCCACGAAAACCAGATTGGTGGCCGCAGCCAGAGTTGCCCCCAGCAGCAAGGTCGACATGACGCCGTAACGGATTACCAGCGTGCCGCCCAGCAGTGCGCCGACAATGGTGATGAAAGGGCCAATGGTTTTGGTGACCAGGCCGATTTCCAGATCGGTGTAACCGATGTCGACATAAAGCGGGTTGGCCATAATGCCCATGGTGATATCGGTCAGGCGGAACAGGGCGATGAACAGCAGAATCAGCACCGCGAACTTACCGTTGCGGATAAAGAAATCGGTAAACGGGCAGATGACCGCGCCAATGAACCAGCCATAAGCATGGCGGATCGCGTCGGGTAGATGCGCAGAACGCTCCATATAGGCGATCACCTTTTCCTCCTGCTGCCAGGTGTCCCGGGAAACCGCGTGCGTCGGTTCGGGAATGAGCAGTGTGGTGATAATGCCCAGCACCATGCATAGCGCCAGCGTGGCGTAGGCGAAGGACCACGAATAGTAGTAGGCCAGGGTGAATGCGCCGCCGCCGGCCAGCAGCATGCCGAGGCGATAACCCATCTGATAGGTTCCCGACATGGCGCCCTGAAATTCGACCGGCATGGCCTCGATGCGCCAGGCGTCGATAGCGATATCCTGAGTGGCGGAGGCGAAAGCCACCAGGATGGCTGCGTACACCAGTGCCGTCAGGTTGACCAGCGGATCGCTGCTCGCCATCAGCAGCAGGCCGCTAATGACTCCGAGCTGCGCGAGCAGCATCCAGCTGCGCCGTTGCCCCAGCAGGGGTTGCAGTAGAGGAATGCGGACGCGGTCGACCAGCGGTGACCAGATAAATTTAAGGCCGTAGAGCAGGGCCACCCAGCTGATGTGGCCGATGGTGCTTTTGTCGATGCCCACGCGCGCCAGCCAGCCGGAGAGCGTGCCAAAAACCAGCAGCAGCGGCAGACCGGCTGAGAATCCCAGAAACAGCATCGCCAGCACGCGCGGCTGACGGTAGCTGGAAACCGCCTCTTTCCAGCTTCTGTGTTGCGGGACGGAAGCGGTCATATCAGCTCGAAATCATAATCGATAATTAACGGCGCATGGTCGGAGAAACGCTCCTCCTTGTAGATATGGCTGCCGGTCACATGCGGAGCGAGTTTGGGAGTGATGATCTGGTAATCGATACGCCAACCGGTGTTGTTGGCCCAGGCCTGACCGCGATTCGACCACCAGGTGTACTGCTCCTCCTCCTGATTGACCACGCGAAAAGCGTCGACGAAACCGGCCTCATCAAACAGCGTATCCAGCCAGGCGCGTTCTTCCGGCAGGAAACCGGAGTTCTTCTGATTGCCGCGCCAGTTCTTGAGGTCGATGTTTTTGTGCGCGATATTCCAGTCGCCGCAGATAATGAATTCCCGCCGCTTGCGGCGCAGGCTCTGCAAATAAGGCATAAAGCGCTGCATGAAATCGTATTTCACCGCCAGACGTTCTTCGCTGGCGGAGCCTGAATGCATGTACAGTGAAATCACGCTCAGATTGCCGTACTGAAATTCCAGATAACGCCCTTCCATATCAATGTCGTGCCAGCCGATGCCCGCGATGACCTTTTTGGGCTTGACCTTGCTGTAGATGGCGACGCCGCTATAGCCCTTTTTGACGGCATCGTGATAATGGCAGAAATAGCCCTTAGGCTTGAACTGGGCGTGTTCGAGCTGGTGTTCCTGAGCCCGGGTTTCCTGAATGCAGATAACGTCGGCATCGACTTTCTTCAGCCAGTCGAAAAAGCCCTTTTTAGCCGCCGAACGGATACCATTGGTGTTTGCAGATATAATCTTCATAAGTGGGGTTATGATACCAGCTTGAGCCGATTTCAGGCGGCAAATCCTTTATACTTAGCGCTGCATTTAGCCGGGAATAACAAGACACCATGCAAGATTACAAAAAACATTTCATCCGTCTCGCCATCCAGTATCAGGTGTTACGCTTTGGTGAATTCACGCTCAAATCGGGACGCATCAGCCCCTATTTCTTCAACGCCGGGCTGTTCAATACCGGCCACGCGCTCTCCGAACTGGGCAAAAGCTACGCCGCCGCGCTGGTCGAGCTGAAACTGGAATACGATGTCCTGTTTGGCCCGGCCTACAAAGGCATCCCGCTGGTATCCTCGCTGGCGGTGGCGCTGTCAGTGAGTCACGGCATCGACAAACCCTACGCCTTCAACCGCAAGGAGGTGAAAGACCACGGCGAAGGCGGCAGCATAGTCGGCGCCGAGCTGAAGGGCAAAGTGCTGATCGTGGACGACGTCATCACCGCCGGCACCGCGATTCGCGAAGCGCTGGACATTATCAAAGCAGAAGGCGGAGAAGCCTCATCGGTACTGATCGCCCTGGACAGGCAGGAAAGAGGTCAGGCCGGAACATCCGCCATTCAGGAACTACAGGATGATTACAACATCGCAGTGAGCAGCATCATCACCCTCACCGACCTGATCAACTACCTGGAAACCGACGAGCAGTACGAGGAGCATTTGGCAGGGATGAAGGCGTATCGGGATGAGTACGGGGTTTAGAATTATTCACCGCAGAGGCGCGGAGGCGCAGAGAAAAACAACTATTTATATAAAGCCGGAATAACCGTAGAGGAAAAATAAAATCTTGAGTTGATTCGTGGCTGCTATCAGTCATGGTCGCGATATCGATATTTTAAGAGTAAAAGCTTTCACCGCAGAGGTCGCAGAGAACGCAGAGGAAATCTTCTGGTAGGTGCGATTTCAATCGCACAACACTGTTTGAGAATGTCCTGCCTCTAAATATTTTTTTACCGATAATCAGCTTAAGGCCAATCAACCGGCCTTTCTGGGCAAGGTAAGGTCGCAATCCACCCTTCTCACCTGCCGTCATTGCGGCATGGTTTTGGCCGCAATCCACGTATCTACGAAGCAAGAACTTGCCGCAAAGCGCCGAACTTAAACAGCAAGTAGCCCGGATGCAGCGTAGCGTAATCCGGGAAAACTTTGTCACAACATAACATCCCGGATTCCGTTGCACTTCATCCGGGCTACAATACTTGAATGTTGCATGGAAAGACTTGACCCCGTTGCTTTGGCGAAGCACTTAAATGCAAGACTTTACTCTACGAACGAAATAACAGCTGAATCAGAAGCTACCTGAATTGTTAAGTATGCTTTCGCACCAGACACACCCAAAACAGGTTTTCTCTGCGCCTTCTGCGCCTCTGCGGTGAAAATAATCTTTACCCGATAATCAGCTTCAAGCCAATTAGCAAAGTTACGATTTCAAAACTGCGCTTGATCAGCGCATTGCCTTTCACGATAGCCAGGTGCGCGCCCAGATAACCGCCCAGAATCGAGCCGAGCAGCAGCGCCGGTATCCACAGCCAGTGAATTTCGCCGAGCAGGCCCAGGGTAATGGCGCCCGCGCCGTTCCAGAACAGGCCGACCAGAATCAGGGTGTAGGCGACCGCGCGTTTGTAGTCGAGGCCGAACCAGCGTACCAGCCACAGGGTAACGAACAGGCCGGTGCCTGAGGTGAGCGAGCCGTTGAGAATGCCGATGGTGAATAATGCCATACCGCCGAGCAGGTGGCCCCTGAGGTCGCGGTGAGCAGGGCGATGCAGCTGTCCCAGCTGCGGCGATAGAAAAGAATAAATGCCCAGGCTTAAAGTCAGCACGCCCAGCGCAATTTCGGCCATGCGGTCGGGAACCTGAAGAATGAAGCTGGCACCAAGGATAACGCCGGGCAGGCCGGTGGCGGTGATGAACAGGGCGAAGCGGCGCTCCAGATGGCTCTCTTTCAGATGCCTGAGGGTGGCGCCGATACCCAGCGCCACGGTCGCTACCTTATGGGTGGCGACGGCGACGCCAAAGGGCAGTCCCAGAAAAATCAGCACCGGTAGCTGAATCAGGCCGGCACCGCCGCCGGAGAGCGCGGAGAAGGTATTGGCGACCAGTGAGAGAAAGAAGATCAGTATTTGCTCGTACATGCAGCCGTGTTTTCGCTAAAATTATGGCACAAACATTGTGCCACATCGGAATGAGTGCCTATACTCCATACCTTGCTATTATGAGGAAATTTTATGCGTTACCTACTAAATCTGTTGATGGTTCTGATTTTTGCCGGTGCTCTGCCCGCGCAGGCAAAAATGTATAAGTGGGAGGATGCGGACGGCAATGTCCATTTCGGCGATAGAATACCGCTGCAGTACCAGAATCAGGAGCATCAGGAGTTAAATGCGCAGGGCGCAGTCACCCAGGAACATGAAGCGGTTGTGATCAAAACAGAGAAGGAGAAACAGGAAGCGCTTCGACTGGAGCACCTTGAAAAGCAGAGGCAAAAAATCGCCGAGGCTAAAGCGCTGGAACAGGCCAAGCAGGACAGGGTGTTGCTGGATACCTACACCACGGAACGGGATCTGACTGCCGCGCGCGATGCCCGTCTGGATGCGGTGGACTCGCAGTTGCAGCTTTCAGAATCGATTATCGCAGATACTGAGCGCAAATTAGATCTAACAGAAAAACAGGTCACAAGGATCAGGGCGAGCGGTAAAGAGGTGCCAGGGAATATTTCTGAAAAGCTAAATAGTGAAAAGCGGCAATTACAGACCTATCGTGAGGCCGCTGCCGGACATCAGAAAAGAAAGCAGCAAATAAACCGGCAGTTCGAAGATTATATTGCACGTTTTAGTGAGCTGAAGGAGCAGCAGCAGAGGATAAAAGAAGCGCGTGAAGCGCGTCGTAAAGAAGCTATGGGGTTGTAGGAGAAAAGCGTTGGCAGCAGGCAGTTAAAATTTTAACTACCTGCTAATGACAATGATTGCAGCTGGCTAATCAGCTTTTTATCAGCGTGCCGACACCTGCGTCGGTAAGCAGCTCCAGCAGGATGGCGTGCTCGACCCGACCATCGATAATGTGAGCCGTTTTTACTCCCGAGTTCACCGCATCCAGTGCACAGTCAACCTTGGGCAGCATACCGCCATAGATAGTGCCGTCGTCTTTCAGCTTGTTGACGGCATCAACATTGAGGCCGGTGAGGATGTTCTGCTGCTTGTCCAGAATGCCGGCGGTGTTGGTCAGCAGCAGTAATTTTTCGGCACCCAGTATGCTGGCTATTTTGCCCGCCACCAGATCGGCGTTGATGTTGTAGGACATGCCGCCGTCACCGACGCCGATAGGGGCAATCACCGGGATGAAATCTCCCTGATCCAGCGTCACGATGAGGGAGGGGTCAATCGAGGTGATTTCGCCGACATGGCCGAGATCGATAATTTCAGAGGCTTCCAGTTCCGGCGTTTTGCTTTTGATGTGCATTTTGCGTGCGCGGATCAGGCCGCCATCCTTGCCGGTGAGGCCGACGGCGCGACCGCCGTTCTTGTTGATCAGGCTGACAATGCTTTTATTGACCAGACCACCTAGCACCATTTCAACCACGTCCATGGTTTCGCTGTCGGTGACACGCATGCCGTCAATGAATTCGGATTTCTTGCCGATCTTTTCGAGCAGCTGGCCAATCTGCGGGCCGCCACCGTGCACGATGACCGGGTTTACGCCGACCTGCTTGAGCAGCACGATGTCGCGGGCGAAGCTGTTTTTCAGGTTTTCATCGGTCATGGCGTTGCCGCCGAATTTGATCACGATGGTTCGATTGTTCAAGTTCTGAAGATAAGGTAAGGCTTCAGATAGAACGTGGGCAATATTGTGTGCGCTGGCTTTATCCACAACAACTCCTGAAAATAGATCGGTTAGGTACAAGTTTTATTTTGACTGCTCATGCCCGGGGATGGAAGCCCCGGCCGCTGATTATGGTTTATTAAAAAGGCAAGACCAGCGTGCTGTCCGCATTGAGCAACTGTTGTCTGAAAATATCCTGAATCTCTTTCAGTAGCGCTTCGGTATTGGCTTCAAAACGCAGCACCAGACAGGGCGTGGTGTTGGAGGGGCGAACCAGTCCCCAGCCCTTGGCATAGTTGACGCGCATGCCGTCTATGGTGGAAATGTCGGCACCGGCGAAGTCTGAATTCTGCTTAAAGCTTTCCATGAATTTGTAGTGTTCGCCCTCTTCAAACTGAATCTGGAGCTCGGGGGTGTTGCAGCTGTCGGGCAGTGCGGCAAACACGGCAGAAGAAGTTGCTTCGCGCTGGCTGAGAATTTCCAGCATGCGCGCGGCACTGTAGAGGCCGTCATCAAATCCGTACCAGCGCTCCTTGAAGAAAATATGGCCGCTCATTTCACCGGCGAGTTCAGCGCCGGTCTCTTTCATCTTGGCCTTGATAAAGGAGTGCCCGGTTTTCCACATCAGTGGTTCACCGCCCAGTTGCTGAATCACCCTGGCCAGATTGGTGCTGGATTTGATGTCTAAGATAATCAACGCGCCGGGCTTTCTTTTCAGCACATCTTCCGCGTACAGCATCATCTGCCGGTCGGCCCAGATGACTTTCAGCTTGTCGTCAATCAAGCCCACACGGTCGCCGTCACCGTCGAAAGCAAGGCCAAGATCAAGCTGGTTTTCGGCTACCGATTTTCTCAGGTCTTCCAGGTTTTCGGGTTTGGACGGGTCGGGGTGATGGTTCGGGAAGGTACCGTCGACCTCGCAGAACAGCTCGGTGACTTCGCAGCCCAGGCGAGTGAACAGTTCGGTGGCGAGCACGCCGGCGACACCGTTGCCGCAGTCGATGGCGATGCGCAGGGGCCGGTCGAGCTTGATGTCGGAAACAATGCGCTCGATATAATCGGCCACCACATCCACTTCACGATAACCGCCCGCGCCACTGGCCAGCCGGTTATCGACAATCAGCTGGTACAGCGCCTGAATGCCATCACCGTATAACGTGTTGCCGTCGATCAGCATTTTCAGGCCATTGTACTGTGGCGGGTTATGGCTGCCGGTGATCATGATGCCGGTGCCGGTTTCCAGCTGGTGGGTGGCGTAGTATAAAACCGGGGTCGGCACCATGCCGATATCCACCACATTGCAGCCGCCGGCGCGCAGCCCTTTGCTCAGCGCCTGTGCCAGCATCGGGCTGGAGAGGCGACCATCACGGGCGATGACCACGGTGCGCTGGTCTTGAGCGAGTGCGGCGGTGGCGAATGCCTGTCCGATCAGGCGCACCGCTTCGGGCGTGAGTGCGGTTTCGACAATGCCGCGAATGTCGTAGGCGCGAAAAATATCTTCAGAAATAGTCATAAGGTTTGGTTTCTTATTTGGAACCGGAATGGCCGAAGCCGCCTTCGCCACGGTCGCTGGCATCAAACTCATCGACCACCTCAAAATCAACCTGAACCACGGGCACAAAAACCAGCTGGGCGATGCGGTCACCGACTTCGATGGTGAAACTGCTGGTGCTGCGATTCCAGCAGGAGACGAACAGCTGGCCCTGATAATCCGAATCAATCAGGCCGACCAGATTGCCGAGCACGATGCCGTGCTTATGGCCGAGGCCGGAGCGCGGCAGGATGGTGGCGGCTAGCGCGGGGTCAGCGATATGAATCGAGACACCGGTAGGGATGAGTTCGGTTTCGCCCGGTTTCAGGATCAGGGTCTGATCGATGCAGGCGCGCAGGTCCATGCCGGCCGAGCCTTCGGTGGCGTGGGCGGGCAGGGGAATGGTTTTACCGATACGGGGGTCGAGAATTTTAAGCTGAATTTTTTTCATCGTTTTTATGCTGTTGATAGTGGGTGGTAATAAGTTCAATGAGCTGGCGCGCCAGCGCCGATTTGCGGGCAAGTTCTAATGAGGCGACGCCGCCTGCCCAGAACACCTGCAAGGCATTGTATTCGCTGTTGAAACCGATGTCCTGTTTTTCATTTTCATAGTGCCCCACCAGATTGGCGGCGATCATGTCCAGCTTTTTTCGGGCCAGTTTTTCGCGGGCATTGGTTTCCAGATTTTCAGTCTCTGCAGCAAAGCCGATCACGAAAGGGCGGTTGGGTGCGTGCGCGACATCGCTCAGAATGTCCGGATTACGTGTCAGCGCCAGAGATAAATCCGCGTGCTCTTTTTTCAGTTTCTGCGCGTGCGGGTCGAGCGGCCGGTAATCGGCGACTGCGGCAGCGGCGATAAAAATATCACACTGCGGCAGCTGCTCAAAAACCGCCCGGTGCATCTGCTCGGCGGTTTCGACATCGATGCGCTGTACCCGCTCGGGCGTAGCCAGATGGCAGGGGCCACTGATCAGGGTGACCGCCGCACCGGCTTCGCGCGCCGCTTCCGCCAGCGCAAAACCCATGCGGCCGGAGCTGCGGTTGCCGATGAAACGCACCGGGTCGATGGGCTCGTAAGTCGGGCCGGCGGTTATCATCACCCTTATCGCCTGCAACTCGCCATGTTCAAAGCAGTCGGCGAGCCGGGCAACCAGTTCGGGCACCTCCAGCATCCGGCCTTCACCGGTCTCACCGCAGGCCTGCTCGCCACTGGCCGGGCCGAATTGCAGCAGGCCACGCTGGCGCAGGGTTTCACAGTTGGCCTGCGTCGCCGGGTCGTGCCACATCGCCTGATTCATCGCCGGCGCAAAAGCCAGCGGAGCGCGGGTGGCGAGGCAGAGCGTACTGAGCAGATCATCAGCGCGGCCCTGCGCCAGTTTGGCGATAAAATCAGCGCTGGCCGGGGCGATGAGTACCGCATCGGCCCACCTTGCCAGCTCGATATGACCCATGCCCGTTTCGGCGTTTTCATCCAGCAACTGCGTGTGCACGGGATGGCCGGACAGGGCCTGAAAAGTCAGCGGAGTAACAAATTCGGTGGCGGCACGGGTCATGGCCACGCGCACCTCCGCGCCCGCGTCTCGCAGGCGGCGGGTCAGCTCGGCACTTTTATAGGCGGCAATGCCGCCGGTGACGCCGAGTAGAATGTTTTTGCCCTGTAATCGTTTCATGGCGGCAGTTTAACAGAACCGGCTCTTTAACACGCCAGGAAGCTGTCGGGTTTAGGGGGGAGGCGAGCAACCGCTCTCCCGCTTCCACAGCCAATTCATCCTGAATCCTGGTTTGCCTCATTATTAAAAGGGGACTAATATCGGCTAACGCAATAATCAGGGACGACATCATGGCAATATCCGACTGGCCCACGCAGGAAAGACCGCGGGAAAAACTCCTTCAGAAAGGCGCCGATGCGCTCTCCGATGCCGAACTGCTGGCGATCTTCCTGCGCACCGGCGTGCAGGGCTATAGCGCGGTGGATCTGGCGCGCCTGCTGCTGGATGACTTTGGCGGCTTGCGGCCTTTGCTCCAGGCCGGTGAAAGCGAATTCTGCCAGCGTCACGGACTGGGTCCGGCCAAGTTTGTGCAGCTGCAAGCGGTGCTGGAAATGGCGCGCCGGCATCTGTTTGAAAACATTCAGCGCGGCGATGCCCTGACCAGCCCGGATGAGACCCGGCGCTATCTGCGCAGTGAATTGCAGCACTACCCGCACGAGGTTTTCGCCTGCCTGTTTCTGGATAACCGAAACCGCATTATCTCCTTCGACAAGATGTTTTACGGCACCATCGATGGCGCGAGTGTCTATCCGCGTGAGGTGGTGAAGCTGGCGCTGAAGAAAAATGCCGCGGCGGTGATTTTTGCCCATAACCACCCTTCCGGCGTGGCCGAGCCGAGTCGTTCTGATGAGCAGATTACTCAGCGCCTTAAGCAGGCGCTGGAAGTGGTGGATATTCGGGTGCTTGATCACATGGTGATTGGCGATGAGGTGGTGTCGTTTGCCGAGCGCGGGCTTTTGTAGTGTGTAAGTAGCCCGGATGAAGCGCAGCGTAATCCGGGATAAACCGGCATGACCAACCCCGGATTTCGCTATGCTTCATCCGGGCTACTTGCTTGCTTGGAATGCAATATATCAATTTTTATTCATCGTGTCCTCACGATTATTTTAGGATAACATTATGTCAGTAGAATCAGATCACACCTTATTCACTCTCATTGATTCCTTTAAGTCAGCTAAAAACGTAAAAAAGACAACCGTGATGGAAGCACGTAAAAACACGAACGAGCTTTCGCCAGCAGCAAGGCGGCTATTGATACGACTTAATAACACTTCAAAATAAGGAATTATTTATTATGTTTTTATTTTATTCATTACTTTTTGTTTTATTGAATGCTGTTTTTGCATATCTGCTTTATCGCTTCATACGCTTTGTAAAAAATTATGAGCCGGTTGAAGAAAAGCATGATTTGAGTACTTATGAAGCAGTTGATCAGGCACCTGGCTATAAAGTACCTGTCGCTGTTGTAGTAGCTGCTTTAGCATCAGAAGATGATTTTGATTATAATGATTTAATGAATCTTGATATGCTTACTGGCGGTGCTTACTTAGGCATATTTTGATTTTTCAGCGCACCTCGACTTTTACAGAAAACACCTTAACAAGTAGCAAGTAGCCCGGATGAAGCTTCGCGGAATCCGGGATTACTCACCATAACCACTAACACTCTTCATCCTGCCATCACCACCCCAATCCGATTCAATCAGTCCTGATTTAACGTAACGATGAAACGAGGAGTACGGCCACTCCACTACCTGCCTGACATGCCCGTGTTTTACTGGATTGTAATGAATGTAATCCACATGATGCTGTAGATCGACTTCATTCCTGATCTGGTGTTCCCAGTAACGACGTTGCCAGAGATTATATTCGCCTTTCTTATTCTTTGTTAGACCGACGATATTATCTTGCACCAGTGCGCGGGTGAATTGGCTCTTTATCGCTTTCCAGCGCTCAGGATAATCGCAATCTTCATCAGGCAGCGTCATTATCATATGTAAATGTTCTGGCAGGATTACTGAAGCCACTATCTCAAAAGGACGTTGTTTTTGTACGGTGTGGAATGCCTGGCGTAAGTGGTTGATGTGGGTAACGAGATGGTTGGAGGAGCGATCAGAAAGATTGACCGTGAAAAAATAGGTACCACCCTGAATACGACTGCGTCGATAATTAACCATGGTTGTAGTGCGCCCCTGCTGGTGGCGGTTTCCCCCGGATTGCGTTGCACTTCATCCGGGCTACGCACCGCGATTCGTTATCGCTGAGGCCGTTTGATATTGCCCCAGGAAAACGACTCCGCCTGAGTCTGGCTGGAATCGGTCTTGCTGTCTGTGTGAGCGAAACGATTGGGCAGCCACAATCGGACATTGGCCAGCATCCGGTCGGGATTATTGTCCTCGAAGGCGTGGGGATTTAGGTTGATGATTTCGCTCATCAGTTTATATTGCATACCCATGTTATTGGGCAGCAGTTGTGTCACGATGCCACCCAGAGTCTCGCCACGTTGGGTATCCCAGTATTGCTGGCTGAGCGAATACACTTCGATGCGCTTCGATTCGGCAAGTGCGGCGGGGCTTAAAACCGGGCCGCACAGCAGTAAAATAAGCAGACAGTTTCTTGTTCTCATAATCAGAGTATAGCAACAGGAATAACGAGTGTGCTGATACAATGCGCGCATGTTGAAAGTACGTGATATTAAACTCCCCGGTCTGGCCCCGATCAGTTTTGAGCTGGCGGCGGGCGAGTGTCTGGGCGTGAGCGGCGAGTCGGGATGCGGCAAAACCCGGCTGCTGCGCGCGCTGGCCGATATGGATGAAATCGAAGGTTCGGTGTGCATCGATGATGTCTGCAAGACAGATGTCTCCGGTGCCGAGTGGCGCAAACAGGTGGCCCTGTTGCCCGCCGAAAGTCAGTGGTGGTTTGACAGCGTGGCACCGCATTTTGCCTCAGAGGCGAACCTGGCTGCGCTGGGTTTTGATGATGAAGTCATGCACTGGCAGTTGTCGCGCTGTTCCAGCGGCGAGAAGCAGCGGCTTGCCGTGCTGCGCCTGCTGGCGAACCGGCCTAAGGTGCTACTGCTGGATGAACCGACCGCCAATCTGGATCCGGAAAATACCCGCAAGGTCGAAGCGCTGATCGCCGAATATCTGGCAAGCAACAGGGCGGTCGCCATCTGGGTCAGCCATAACCGCGCCCAGCTGGAACGGGTCGCCACTGAGCGCTATTTTGATTTTTCCAGTGCCGACATGGTTGAGATTAAGCAGGGCGTACCGTCATGAACCCTTTAATTTCACTGTCCGCCTATGACCTGATGCT
This sequence comes from Gammaproteobacteria bacterium, assembly GCA_032251315.1. Taxonomy (GTDB): domain Bacteria; phylum Pseudomonadota; class Gammaproteobacteria; order SZUA-229; family SZUA-229; genus LH-M37. The sequence continues at coordinate 17,511 of JAVVEE010000009.1, read as the reverse complement.
GGCCGCGCTGCTGGTGCTGGCACTGGTGGGGCTGGTGGTGCGCCTGAAGCTGGGCATTGCTCAGCAACTGGTCATCGCGGCGATCAGAACCACCGTGCAATTACTGCTGGTGGGGCTGGTGCTCAAGCAGGTTTTTGAAAGCGCACAACTGCCGTTGATTGTGCTGATCATGCTGGTGATGCTGACCGTGGCCGCCTGGGAGATTCTCTCCCGCCAGAAAAGAAAAATTAAGGGCTGGTGGGGGTTTGGCATCAGTGTGGTTTCGCTGTTTGTCTCCTCCTTCCTGATCACCCTGATCGCGCTGTTCTTTATCATCGGCACCGAGCCGTGGTACACCCCCCAATACGCCATTCCCCTGCTGGGCATGCTGCTGGGCAACACCATGAACGGCATCGCGTTGGGCATGGACCGGCTGATTCAGACCGCCTGGCAGCAACGCGCGGTCATCGAACAGCGGTTGATGCTGGGGCAGACCGCACTGGAAGCGATTCGTGAAATCCGCCACGAGAGCATGCGCGCCGGCATGATACCGATCATCAACGCCATGGCCGCCGCCGGCATCGTCAGCCTGCCTGGCATGATGACCGGTCAGATCCTCTCCGGCACCGCGCCCGTGGAAGCGGTGAAGTACCAGATATTGATCATGTTTATGGTGACCGCAGGCACCGGTTTCGGGGTGATCGCAGTTCTGCACCTGATTTCAAAACGGCTGTTCGACAGGCGCGACCGGCTGCGTTTTGATCAATTGCTGGCGGATAAAAAGATCTAAAAACGTCAGTCCGCGAAGAACGCCAAGGACGTAAAGAAAACCTTTACCGGCGTTCATATATGGACTTATGATTTATTTTTTGATTTACCCTTTTCCGTCTCTGGCGGACCTGATTAATCGCATTGATGGTGTGGTGCACCCCGTCAGACTCGAGGTTACAATTTCAATATATTCAATCGCTGGATGGGGTTCGTGTGGATTATAAAGACTATTATAAAATAATGGGTGTAGAGCGGGGTGCCAGTCAGGACGAGATTCGGCGCGCCTATAAAAAACTGGCGCGAAAGTATCATCCCGATGTCAGTAAGGAGGCCGATGCCGAAGTGCGTTTCAAGGAGGTGGGTGAGGCCTACGAAGTGCTCAAGGACCCTGAAAAACGTGCCGCCTACGATCAGCTGGGTGCGAACTGGCAAGCCGGGCAGGACTTTCATCCGCCACCGGACTGGGATACGGGATTTGAGTTTCACGGCGGCGGTGCCGGCGGCGCTTCCGATTTCAGCGATTTTTTCGACTCGCTTTTCGGCCAGCAATTCGGTTCAGGTTCGGCGCGCAGAGGCCGCAGCCAGGCCGAGTTCCGCCAACGCGGCGAAGATCATCATGCCAAGGTTAAAATTGATCTGGAAGATGCTTATCAGGGTGCGACGCGCAGCATCAGCCTGCGTGCCCCCGAACTGGATAACACCGGCCATGTGGTCACAAAGCAGCGCACCCTGAAGGTCAAAATTCCCAAAGGGGTCAAGCAGGGACAGCGTATCCGTCTGGCCGGACAGGGGTCGCCCGGGATGGGTGGCGCGCCGGCTGGTGATCTCTATCTGGAAATCGAGTTCAATCCGCACAGCATTTATCGGGTCGATGGCCGCGATGTCTATCTCGATCTGCCGGTAACCCCGTGGGAGGCCGCGCTGGGTGCCACGGTTAAGGTGCCTACCCCCAATGGTCCGGTGGATCTGAAAATTGCCCCGAATACCCGAGGTGGTGGCAAGCTGCGCCTGAAAGGCCGTGGCATTCCTGCCGCATCACCTGGAGATCTCTATGTCGTGCCGCAAATCACCCTGCCACCGTCGGACAGCGAAGCCGCCAAAGAGCTGTATCGAAAAATGGAGCAGGAGCTGAAATACAACCCGCGCAGTCACTTAGGAGTGTAAGCCATCATGAAGCAGACCATACTCAACGGGATTCTGATCGATGAACAGACCGAACTCTCTGTGGATGAACTTAGCCGGATGTGCTCAAGCTCGATCGAATACATCATAGAGCTGGTCGAAGAGGGCGTGCTCGAACCGGTGACTGATCATGTACCGTCACAATGGCGGTTTCCGGCGAGCAGCTTGCAGCGAGCGCGCACCGCCTCGCGCCTGCAGCATGATCTGGAAATCAACCTTGCCGGCGTCGCCCTGGCGCTGGACCTGCTGGATGAAATTGAAACCCTGGAAGCACGGTTACATCGCGGGGAAAGGAGTGATAACCATTGAATGCTAAGGCTTCGGGTTTAACGAAATACAAAGACAGTAGTCCGCAGATGAACACCGATAAAGGCAGAAAAATAAGTTGGTTTACTAAGTTTCGTGGTGTTTTCGGGGATGGAAAGACCTGAAAACGACAGTCCGCGAAGAACGCCAAGGACGCAAAGAAAACCTTAAATTACTGTTTTCCTCTGCGTTTATCCGTGTTCATCTGTGGACTTAATGTTTTATGTTTTGATTTGTACTTTTCGCGGTTAAGCGCTAACCCAGCACCAGTTTGCGATACTCTTCCGGCTTCAGTCTTGGGCCGAAACCGGTGACGACCTGTGCGGCGGTTTTGCTGGCGAGGTCGCCGGCCTGCTGAAAATTCATGCCGTGGGTGATGCCGTACAGGAACGCGCCGGCGAAGTTGTCACCGGCACCGTTGGTGTCAACAGCGTGAACTTTATGGGGGGCGATTTCGTACAGGGTGTTGCCGTCATACACCGCTGCGCCTTCCGCGCCCAGGGTAATAGCAAAGTTTTTGGAGAAGGTTTTGATGACTTCGATGGCGTCGCCGATGCTGTCTTTGCCGGTGTACTCCAGCGCTTCTTTTTCGTTGCAGAACAGCAGGTCGATGCCGTCGCCCATGGTTTCGGTGAGCTGATCACCGAAGAATTCAACAATGCCGGGGTCGGAGAAGGTGAAGGCGGTTTTCACGCCGTTGGCTTCAGCGACCTTGCGCGCTTCGATGTTGGCTTCTCTGGCGGTAGGCGAAGTCACCAGATAGCCTTCCATATAACAGTAGTGGGAATCAGCGATATGTTCGCGTTGCAGTTCATTGATTGAAAGCGTAGAGGAGATACCGAGGAAAGAGTGCATGGTGCGCTCGGCGTCCGGGGTAATCATCACCAGACATTTGCCGGTGATGCCATCGGCGTGGGTGCCGTTCATGTTGCTGTCGACGCCGGCGGCTTTTAAATCGTTGAGGTAGAAATGGCCGAGATCATCATCGGCGACCTTGCAGGTGTAATAGGATGAGCCGCCCATGGCCGCTACCGCAATCAGGGTGTTGGCGGCCGAGCCACCGCTGGCCCTGTTGCCTTCGAAGGCATCGAGGTGACACATCAGGCGATGCTGCTCTTCTTCATCCACCAGCGTCATGATGCCTTTGTCGACGCGCATCAATTCAAGAAAGCTGTCCTCCACTTCGAATTCCATATCCACCAGCGCGTTGCCCAGACCGTATACATCATATTTTTTCATGTAGAAATTCCGATTAATTTATTGATTATTAATTAATTATAATTGTAGAAGTTAAATGAGGTTTTGTCAGGCTGGACAGGCTAACGATTTAGCCGCGTTGAAATTCAGCGCGCCGGAATTGAAGCTGCCAGCGCTTCGATTAACTGTTCAATCTGCGCCCTGCTGTGCGCCGCCGACAGGGTTACGCGCAGTCGCGCCGTGCCTTTGGGCACGGTAGGCGGGCGAATGGCGGTTACCAGCAGGCCCTGTTCCAGCAGGCGCTCACTGATGGCAACGGCGTGTTCAGCCTCACCGATGATAATGGGCTGGATGGCGGTCTGGCTGTCGCCCAGTGTGAGCTCAATGTGTTCGGCACAGTGTTTAAAGTAGGCGATGTTGTCATTTAGCTGCGCCCGCAAATCGGGTTGCGCCTGAATTAATCGCAGACTCGCGCGCGTGGCTTCGGCAATGGCGGGTGGTGTGGCGGTGGTGTAAATATAGGGCCGGGCTTTCTGGATTAAGGTTTCGATCAGCGCGTCACTGCCGGCGATGAAGGCGCCGGAGGAGCCCAGCGCCTTGCCCAGCGTGGCCATGTAAATCGGCACCTCGTTTGGGGAAAGCTGACAATGTTCGAGGCAGCCTTTGCCGTGTGCGCCGAGTACGCCGAAGCCGTGGGCATCATCGACCATCAGCCAGGCCTGATGTTTTCTGCACAATGGCGTGATTGCCGGGAGGTTGGCGAGGTCGCCGTCCATGCTGAATACGCCATCGGTCAGCACCAGTGTTTCGCCTCTGGCGCTGGCTAATTTCTCTTCGAGCTGTTCGACATCGTTGTGCGCATAACGCGTAAAACGCGCGCCGCTGAGCAGGCCGCCGTCAATCAGCGAGGCGTGGTTGAGGCGGTCTTCCAGTACGCTGTCGCCCTTGCCGACCAGCGCCTGCGCCAGGCCGAGGTTGGCCATGTAGCCGGTGGAAAATAACAGCGCGCGCGGATAACCGCTGAACTCGGCGAGCTCCTCTTCGAGGGCGTGGTGTGCGCGGCAATGGCCATTGACCAGATGCGCCGCGCCGCTGCCAACGCCGTATTTATTTGCGCCGGCGATGAAAGCCTGTTTTACTTTTTCGTGATTGGCGAGGCCGAGGTAGTCATTGCTGCAAAAGTTGAGCACGGCCTGACCGTCGATCACCATTTCCGGCTGCTGCGGCCCTTCGCTGATGCGCCGGCGGCGGTGAAGATGCTGTGCCCGGCGCTGGTCGAGTTCAGTTTGCAGGTCTTTCAAAATTCGACTGCTGAGGTGTTAAACCGTCACCGGCGCGTCACTGCTGATTTCGGTCTTCAGGGTTTGTATGCCGAGCTTGTCGAACAGCTGCTGGTCATGGTTCTCGTCCGGGTTGTCGGTGGTGAGCAGTCGGTCGCCGTAGAAAATCGAATTGGCACCGGCGAAGAAACACATGGCCTGGGTTTCATCGCTCATCTCGGCACGACCCGCGGACAGGCGTACATAGGAGCCGGGCATCATGATGCGCGCCACCGCCACGGTGCGGATAAATTCCAGTGCTTCCAGTTTCGGCACATCTTGCAAAGGCGTGCCTTTGATTGCCACCAGCATATTGATGGGCACGCTGTTGGGGTGCTTGGGCAGGTTGGCCAGCTGTTGCAGCAATGAAGCGCGGTCGGTGCGTGATTCACCCATGCCCAGAATGCCGCCGCTACAGGTATTGATGCCTGCCTCGCGCACATGCGCCAGCGTGTCGAGGCGATCCTGATAGGTGCGGGTGGTGATGATGTCGCCGTAGAATTCGGGCGAGGTGTCGAGATTATGATTGTAATAATCCAGCCCGGCCTCCTTCAGGCGCGCAGTCTGCGCCTCGGTGAGCATGCCCAGAGTCACGCAGGTTTCCATCTCCATGGCTTTCACGCCCTGAATCATGTCGATGACGCGCTCCAGATTCTTGTCGGTCGGGTTGCGCCAGGCTGCGCCCATGCAGAAACGCGAAGCGCCGTTAGTTTTGGCTTCGCGGGCTTTTTCCAGCACCTCGTCCAGCGGCAGCAGGCGCTCGCGTTCCAGCTCGGCCTTATTGCGCGCGCTCTGCGAGCAGTAGGAGCAATCTTCCGGGCAGGCACCGGTCTTGATGCTGAGCAGGGTGCTGACCTGAACGTGGTTCGGGTCGAAATTGGCGCGGTGCTGGCTGTGCGCCTGAAACAGCAGGTCGTTGAACGGTAAATCGAAAAGTGCAGTGATTTCCTGCATGGTCCAGTCGTTTCGTAAGCTACTCATAAGGGTGTCGTCTATCTATAATGGGTGTAAACAGGGCGCTATTATGCCACGGCAGGGAGTCTACGAGAAAATGGAAATGCAAAGATTGTTCAAATCAGTGCTGCGGTCGGTGCTCCCTTCGGCCATACAGTGCCTTTACCCGCCCCGCTGCCTGATGTGCGGACGCCCCGGTCGTGATGGTGCCGATCTGTGTGAACACTGCTATCAGCAGCTGCCCTTCAATCAAACCGCATGCGCGCATTGTGCATTACCGCTGCCGCCCAATACTGATACAGGTGCAGTGTGCGGCCGCTGTCAGAAAAAACCGCCGCATTACGATCAGGCCTTCAGCGTATTCAGCTATCAGCAGCCGGTGATCTGGCTGGTTCAGCAACTGAAATTCAACGGTAAGCTGGTGCATGCCCGCCTGCTGGGTGAGCTGCTGGCCGGCTCAGACGGCGTGAAAAATATAGTCGCCGGTGCAAGCCTCTGCATTCTGCCCGTGCCCTTGTTCAGAAAACGCCTGCGCCGGCGCGGCTTCAACCAGTCGATCGAACTGGCGCGGGCGCTGGCGAAAAAAACCGGCTGGCCGATGGAATTGAATCGAGTCGTGCGTGTACGCGAAACCAGCGCCCAGATCGGGCTGGATGCCAAAGCCCGCAGAAAAAATATCCACGGCGCCTTTGCCGTAGTCGAAACCTTAGCGCATAAACACGTGGTGCTGATCGATGATGTCGTCACCACCGGCTCAACCGTGAATGAACTGTCACGGGTGCTGAAAAAAGCCGGCGTGGAAAAAATCACCGTGCTGAGCCTGGCACGTGCACCATTGAATAAGTGATCTTGTGCGAATGAATTCGTACCTACAGGTGAGATTATGTGGTCGTCACGTTTTACCCGTGAATGAGTTGCCGCGCGATAAATTTGATAACCGCAGAGGCTCAGAGAAAACCTATTAGAATTTCTCTGCACCTCTGCGGTGAATGCTTTTTTCAACGGTTGGTTACAGTTTTTCCAGCCACTCAGCCGTTTTCTCAATCAGTTCCTTCTCCTCGCCTTTGAAAAAATGATCGGCACCTTCAATGACGATGGCTGTGTAGTTTTTATTGCCCGCCTGTTTGGCGGCGGCTTTACGCTGGTCGCTGGTTTTCAGTACGCTTTCCAGGTCGTCGCTGCCGTAAATATCGAATGTCGGCAGGGTGATGTGTTTCAGGCTTTCGGTGTTTTTCATGCGAGCATCATCGTACAGGTCGGGCATGCCGACGCCGACGAAGCCAACCACATCGGCTTTGTTTTTGGAGAGGTAGTAGCTGCCCATGGCGCTGCCCTGGCTGTGGCCAATAAGGGCGATTTTGTCGTAGCCTTCGGCTTTCAGGAATTTGATGGCGGCATCAATGCGCGGAGCCACTTCGTCATACAACGGGGCATATTCGGCGTATTCGGCATCATTGGGCAGAATTGGCATCTGGATGGAGAGCGTGTGCCAGCCATGATCGGTGAGGCCGATGCGAAGCGGTTCGATCACCTCTTTCCAGTCGGGGTGAACGCCGGTGCCGTGCATGATGATGGCGGCGCGTTCTTTGTCTTCCAAAGCTTCGGTGAAGATGCTCAGGAATTCGCTGGTGCCGTCATCGAGCATGACGATTTCCCCGTCCATTAAAGTCGCTTCGATGGAATCGGCCCAGCGCTGCTCCTTGTCGAGATCAGAGGCGTAGGCGCTGGTGGTGAAAACAAGGGCAGTAAGGGTTAAAAGAGTGGATAAAGCTTTCATGAGGTAATGCCTTCGAGTTGATATTCGAGGAAAACGCCGACAAAGAGGGCGAGTCCTAACCAGTTGTTGTTTAAAAAAGCCTGAAAGCATGCGTCAGGTTGACGATCACGAATTAGGTATTGCTGCCATATTGCTAGATAGCCGACGACAAGGACACCGGCATAGTAGAAGCCGCCCAGCTCCGCTTTTTGGCCGATCATAATCAGGCAGAGTATAAGCAGCGCCTGAATAATGCCGATGATGAGTCTATCAGCCGACTCGAATAGAATAGCCGTGGATTTTACCCCTATTTTAAGGTCATCTTCGCGATCGACCATGGCGTACAGGGTGTCGTAGACGGTAGTCCATAATACCGTGGCGATGAACAGCAGCCAGGCGACCGGGTGAAGCGCATTGGTCTGCGCGGCGTAGGCCATGGGCACGGCCCAGCCGAAGGCAACGCCCAGATGAATCTGGGGCAAATAGTGGTAGCGCTTCATGAACGGGTAGCTGGCGGCGAGCGCCACGCCGATGAGGGACATGAGGATGGTGAGCGGGTTCATCAGCAGCACCAGCATAAACGCGGCAATAGCGAGGGTGGCAAATATGATGAGCACCTCCTTCTCGCTGATTTTGCCGGTGGTAAGGGGGCGGTCTTTGGTGCGGCGTACCTTGAGGTCGATGTGGCGGTCGGCATAATCGTTGATCGCGCAACCGGCGGAGCGCATCAGAATAACCCCGGCGACGAAAACCAGCAGGACTTTGGTATCCGGCCAGCCGCCGGCGGCTATCCACAGGGCGATGAGTGTGGGCCAGAGCAGCAGCAGGATGCCAATGGGTTTGTCCAGTCGGATCAACTGGGCGTACAGCTTGAGCTTTTGGCCCAGCGGCGATTGTGCCATACGGGACCAGATATCAAGCAGTTTGCGTTTCTGCGCGGTGGCCAGAGTCTTGGTGGAGCCGGTCAGGCGGTTGCTCGCAGCGGCCTGGTAATTTTGCACCTGCAGGCTGCGCTGGTCGAGAATGGTCAGGGCTTTGTCGCCCAGGCTAAAGATGAGATTTAGCAGTGAATGGAAACTTTTTCTGCAAACGGCAAAGAATCGGAACGACTGCAATAAGCCTCGATCTGCGGTAATCATGTTCTTATCTTTCGCTAAAACCGTGTCTTTTCTTAACGGCGGAGCGTAGCCGCGTAGCTGAACACGGCATTTATCGAGCCATTTCATCGTCAGTATTCGGGTATGATGAAAATATAGCGCAATTTTCTGTGGAGGTTTTTTATTGATGAGCGCGTTATATTTACCATGTAATGATGATTTCCATCTTATCAGAAATGTAAGCAGATTCGCGAGCAGGGTCTTGGGTAACATAGGTGGCCAATGATACCTGAGCAAAGACTCAACGGGTATGTGGTAACCGGTCGATGAGAGCAAAAAAATAGGGTGAAGCGCAATGACCATACGTAAATTTGAAGATTATTCTCCCGATGTCGCCGAAAGCGCATATGTGGATGAGTCGGCCGTCGTTACTGGCGATGTCACCCTTGGCGCCGATAGTTCGATCTGGCCGATGGCTTCGCTGCGCGGCGACATCAACTCAATCAGGGTGGGGGCACGCAGCAATATTCAGGATGGCAGTGTCCTGCATGTCACCCACGATAGCGAATACGCACCCGGAGGCCTGCCGCTGGTGGTGGGTGACGATGTGACAGTAGGCCATAACGCGGTCTTGCACGCCTGCATTATTGAAGATGAGTGCCTGATTGGCATGGGAGCGATTGTGCTCGATGGTGCAGTCGTTCAGCGCGGTGCCATGGTGGGCGCGGGCAGCCTGGTGCCGCCCGGTAAGGTGCTGGAGGGCGGCTATCTCTGGTTGGGGTCACCGGTGAAAAGGGTGCGTGAGCTGAGTCAGAAGGAGCAGGCCTATTTTAAATATTCAGCGCAGCATTACGTCGAGCTGAAAGAGCGGCACCGTTCTTAATGCCTTAACGGTTTTGGATTGTCCGTCTGAAGTTGCATTATTTCGCTCAGCTTGGTTAAGTTTATCGGTTTATCTGTACTACACTTGAAAAATCTGTAATTCAACGCGTTTTGGAATTCTGCATGATGATTGATGGCCGCCAGAAAAAATCGAATGTAGTCGAGCTGAATCAAAATCTCAAGGATAGAGAAATAGAGATTGAGTTACTGCAGAAGACCTTTGCCGAAATCGGCAGTGAACTGGATCTCGATAAGATTTTTCAAATTGTCTCGGTACAGGCGCGGGCGCTGATTCAGGCGGAAACAGTGCTGGTGCCCTTATTGGATGAGAACTGCGAAACCTACACCTACCGGGGCGGGGCTGGAAAAAACGCAGAGGAAATAGTGGGTGAATCCCTGCCGCTGGAATTCGGCGTATGCGGCTGGGTGTGGAAGCACAAGCGCCCATGGTGGCTTGGGGTTCTTGATGAGCTGAGCGAAGATGAAAAAAACCTCTGGGAAGAGGAGGCCGGCAGCATGATTATGGTGCCCCTGCAGGGGCGGCGACATTTTCTGGGTGGCATTTCCGGCATAAATAAGATCGGCGGCGGCGAATTCAGCCGCAGAGACCTCAATTTGTTACAGATGTTTGCCAGCATCGTCTCCATTGCCATAGAGAATGCCATGGCGGTGGGCAACATGGAGAAAACCAGCAGAATTAACGATGATTATCGTATGCGGCTGGAAATACTCAACAAGCAGTTACTGGAAAGCAGTAAGGAACTGGAATATCTATCACTATACGATATCGTCACCGGTCTGCCCAACCGCTCATTATTCCATGACCGGCTTTCCCGTAATGTGTCGCAGGCCATTCTGACGGAAGAGCACATTGGAATTCTGCTGATTGATCTTGACCGCTTCAAGGAGGTCAATGAAGCACTGGGACACGAGCGCGGCGATCTTTTGCTAAAGAAAATTGCGCGACGTTTCGAACGGCACATGAGGTTAGATGAAACACTGGCGCGTCTGGGCGGCGACGAGTTTGTCATTATTCTGCCTGATTGTGATGAGGCGCAGTCGATGCAAAGAGCGAAAGAGTTCAAAACCTTGCTCTATGAGCCCTTTAATATAGCCAATATGAAAATGGCGGTAAGCGGCAGTATTGGTGTGGCGGTATTTCCGGAACAGGGTGAGGATGCCAGCAGTTTATTGAGTCATGCCGATTCGGCGATGTACGAGGCCAAGAACAACCAGGTCGGACTGTGTCTGTATAACCCTGCGCATGATCTCATGACGCGAGGCCATCTGGTGATGATTGCCGATATACACCGTGCTCTGAAGGAGAAACAGTTTGAGCTCTATTACCAGCCGAAAATAACTCTTAAAGACAATCAACTCATCGCAGCAGAGGCGCTGGGCCGCTGGATTAGTGAAGAACGGGGCATGGTTTCACCAGATCACTTTATCAAAGTGCTGGAGCAGAATAGTTTGCTCGACGAATATACTTATTGGGCAATAGAGACCGCGCTGCAGCAAGCCATAATCTGGAACAAAAAGCAGGTGCTGCGCATCGCCGTTAATTTATCACCGCAGACATTAATGGACCCGGATTTCATAGAAAATCTGAATCAGATTATTGGCGACAGAAAAAATGGAGAATACCTTACTTTTGAAATTACCGAGAACCTGTTCCTGTCTGAATATGACACATTAAGCAGCGTCCTTGAGCATATTCGCCAGCTGGGTATCGAGTTGTCCATTGATGATTATGGTACCGGCTATTCGTCATTAAGTCGGCTGATAAAGTTACCGGTGAACGAATTAAAAATCGATAAATCATTCGTCAAAAATGTAGACACCAACAACGATGACGAAACGGTGGTGCGCTCAACAATTGAACTGGCGCATAATCTTGACATGAAAGTTGTTGCCGAAGGCGTTGAAAGTGAAGCAGTAATGGATTTATTGAGACGATATGACTGCGATATCGCGCAGGGGTTTTTAATCAGTAAGCCGTTGCCTGTCGCCGAGTTCGAAGCATTTTTAGATAATTACCGTTAATCTGTATGGAATCGGAGGTAAGTCGGAAAAACATTCGTGGTCAGCGCTAAGGTTATTGCGTGCGGTCAACTGGAAAACTGACGGTGACTTTCAGCCCGGTGCCACCGGCCGGCTTGTTCATTGTCAGTGTGGCATGATGAAGCTCAGCAACGCGCATCACAATCGACAGGCCGATGCCGCAGCCGGGCACTTCACTATCGCCTATTCTGTAAAAGCGCTCACAAACCCGTTCATGCTGTTCGGCAGGAATGCCGGGGCCGTTGTCCTGGATTATCAAATTGACAGACTCATTCGTTGAGCTCACCTTAACCTTGATTATGCCGTTGTCCTGAGTATAGGAAATCGCATTATCCAGAAGGTTTCGGATTAGCAGGCGTAGCGAGGTATTGTCAGCACTTATAAAAGCATCTGCAAGCTCATCGACAGAAAGCTCGATATTTTTTCTGTGCGCCATGGGTGCGAGCATCGCCGTCTCTTCGATCACAATAGAGTTGAGGTTTAATGTCGCCAGATTTTTTGAAAAAACCTCCGGTTCCAGTTTGGCTAACGTCAGTAGTTGATCGACCAGATGGGTTGTGCGGTCGATGCCCTGCAACACATGATTAAGGGCAGTATTTCGATCGCTTTCATTAGTGGATTTTTTGGCCAGCTCGGCATGCAGTCGAACGGCTGCCAGTGGTGTTCTGAGTTCATGGGCGGCATCTGAGCTGATTCTCCTTTCACGATCTAATGCCAGGCTTAAGCGTGATAACAGGCTGTTTAAGGCGCCGGCGATTGTCTGGATTTCGGTAGGTGCATTAATGTCCGAAACCGCATCAAGCTTGGAGGCATCGCGTCGGCCTATTTGAGAAGCAAGATTGTGCAGCGGCGATAGCCCCTGAGTGATGGCAAGCCACATCACAATCGACAGGGCCGGAATTAAAGTGATGAACAGCAGAAAAAGATCGTCACTTAATTTGGTGATTAAATCATTGCGTACATCAACGCGTTCAGCCGTGATGCAGCGATATTTGTGATTGTGGCTGTACAGGCTGAATACACGCCAGTCGTTACCGAGAAAGGTTTTATTATCAAAACCATTTTTCTCAGCGGAGATAGGCTGTATCGGCGCGTTCTGTGATTTCAGAATGAGATTGCCCAGATTGTCCCAGATCTGAAAAGCGAGTTTGGTCTCATAAACATGACCGGAGTCAGATTCGAGATTCTCTTCGGCACTGTAGTCCAGTTTCTCAGTAAAGGCCTGGTTCTCATCGAGATATCGCTGGATACTGGAAAAATCACTCTGGCCTTCATCGGCCTGTACCATGCTTAGAATCAGGCGCGCGGAACGCGCCAGTTGGGCATCGAACAGTTCACGAATTTCGAGTTGTGTATCTTTGTAACCTAACCAGGTGCCACCGCCCACTATCAGCAGTGAGGCGATAAGCAGGCGCAACATGAGATGGTATTTGATAGACATTATTCTTTCGCCATGGTGTAGCCGATACCGCGCACGGTTTTGATGAAATCGGCGCCCAGTTTTTTGCGCAGGTGATGGATATGTACCTCGATGGTGTTACTTTCGATTTCACTGTCCCAGTTATAAAGCTTTTCTTCAAGATAGCGGCGCGACAGAACCCGGCCTGCGCTTGTGACCAGCTCTTTTAGCAGCGCAAACTCGCGTCGGGACAATTCGATGCTGACGTTATCGTCAGTGACAGAATGTGCCGCAGGATCGATGATAATATTTCTGTATTTTATTAGCGGCTGAGTCAGGCCGCGAGCGCGTCGGGTCAGGGCGCGAAGACGGGCGCAGAGTTCATCCAGCTCGAAAGGTTTTGTCAGGTAATCATCAGCGCCGGAATCCAGCCCGATAACACGGTCTGTGATAGCGTTTTGTGCTGTCAGGATAAGCACCGGTGTGCTGATATTCTGATCGCGGACTCTGCTTAATACCTCAAGCCCGCTCATTTCCGGCAAACCAATATCCAGGATTACAGCATCATAAGGCGTCGTGGTTATAGCGAATAATGCGGCCTTGCCGTTTTTCAGCCAGTCCACAGAATAGCCCTCGCCATTCAGCCCGGTGAGCAGGCCGCTGCCGAGAAGCGTGTCATCTTCAACTAATAATATACGCAATTTCTGGTCCTGGGTAACGAGTTCATAATAATTAATACGGGTTAGAAGTTATTATAAAAGATAATGTAGCTTGTTTAAGTCTGCCTTAAGGGTTTGGGCATAACCTTAATGTTCCAAAATCAGATCCACGGATAAGCGCATGAGGTTGATGAAGTATACATTTTTTCTGGCGATGATAATTTTAAGTCAACTCGCGCTGGCAGCGCACGAAGCACCGGCTATCAAGCTGCCGACCGCTGATGGTCAGGTCGATCTGGCTGAATTACAGGGCAAGGTGGTTTATCTCGATTTCTGGGCCTCCTGGTGCAAGCCCTGTAGAAGCTCATTTCCCTGGATGCATGAAATGCAGGAGCGCTATAGAACTGAGGGTCTCGAGGTGTTGGCCGTTAATCTGGATAAAGACCGAAAGCTGGCTGATGAGTTTCTTCAGGACATGGATGTTAACTTTCTGATTGCATTTGATGAGGCCGGCGAGAGCGCCGCTCAATATCAGGTACGTGGCATGCCCAGCAGTTATTTGATTAGCCGCGACGGCAAGCTGTATGCCTCGCATGTGGGTTTTCGTGAAAAAGACAAAGCGAAAATGGAAGCGGCAATCCGGCAACTGCTGGCGCAGCAATAAGCAATGCTTCAGACGGAGAGTTTTATGATACGTATAACAACACTTGTTCTGCTCATGATGCTGGCGGGCTGCGCCGGCATGGGTGTCGAGCCGTGGGAACGAGATCTGCTGGCGAAAGATTCGATGCAGTTAACGCCCGACTATTTCGAGAATTTTTACGACGAACACATCTATTTCAGCAAAGAGGCCTCCAGTGGTGGTCAGGGCGTTGGCGGGGGAGGTTGCGGATGCAATTAAAGAAAATCAAAGGCCGGATGGCGGTTGCCACCTGTGCACTGCTACAGGCGACGTCCCCCATGGCCAGTGCCGCTGGTTCCGAGTGGGATGTCGACACCTCTTTTCTCTATTACGGTGAAGCGGACGGTCGCGTTCAGGCTTTTGAACCGGCGATACACGCCGGTCGAGCACTGGGTGATGATGACCGCATCGAGCTGCGCCTCGTGGCTGACGCCCTGACCGGGGCCACGCCCAACGGCGCTTATGCCATCGACGGTGTTGCCCAGACCTTTACCACGCCCTCGGGCAACAGCTCCTACACGATTGCGCCGGGTGAGCAGCCCCTTGACGACACTTTCCACGATACCCGTATCGCGCTCGGTGCTGATTACACGCAGTCGCTGGATCGCATGTCCAGAATCATCTGGGGCGCCAACCTCTCCACTGAGTATGACTATCTTGCATTGGGTGTGAGTGCAAACTATGCGCGCGATTTCAATAATCGCAACACCACACTGAATATCGGCCTGGGCTTCAACAACGACAGCGTCGATCCGGAGGGCGGCGTGCCTACCGAATTCGCCCCGATGAAAGTCGCCGACACCGGCAAGAATGTGTCGGGTGACAGCGAAACTAAAACCATCACCGATTTGATGATTGGCGTGACGCAGGTGGTCAATCGTAAAACCATCGTGCAGCTGAATCTGACCCTGGGGTCGGTCAGCGGCTATCAGAATGACCCCTACAAGATCGTTACCGTGACGGCCGATCCGGCGACCGGGCTGCCCGTTAACGGCACAGATCCCTCCTTCTTTGATAGCGGCGTGACCGGCAATCTGCCCTATGTCTATGAGAAACGCCCCGATAGCCGACAGAAGAATATCCTGTTCTTCAAGGCGATGCATCACCTCGAAGAGGATGTGGTTGATTTCTCCTATCGATATTATTCTGATGACTGGGGAATTAATTCGCATACGCTGGGTCTGAAATACCGTTACCAGCTGGCTGACAGCTATTTGCAGCCGCAGGTGCGTTATTACAGCCAGAGCGCCGCCGATTTCTATAGGCATAATCTGGTGCTGGGCAGTGATATCGATGTCTCCGGCAATGTGCTGGTGGATTACGCCAGCCATGACTACCGGCTGGCGGAGTCTGAAACCATCACCCTGGGCCTGAAATACGGCATGCCCATGGCGAATGACAGTGAATTCTCGGTGCGAGCCGGGCTGATTACCCAGTCGGTAAATGATGGCGCGGTGCCTGCAGGTCAGGAAACGCCGGATCTGGATGCGATGATGCTTCAGGTGAATTACTCGTTTGTGTGGTAGTGTTTGATTTGGTTGAGCCAAAGATTGTTTATTGCTCGCTGATCAATTATGTTTAGGGCTTCTTCGGAAGCCCTTTTTTTATGAAAAAATTACAGTCCAGTCGTTTGCAGCTCAAGCACGAAGCCGGTTACTGGCAAGGCCACTTTTTCGCCATGGCCAGTCCCTGTGAAGTACTCATGGAAGTGGACGATAAAAAACAGGCGGCACGCATACTCGAAGCGGTATCTGCGGAAGCGCTGCGCATAGAAAAAAAGTTCAGCCGCTATCGCGACGACAACATCGTTTTCAAAATCAATCATGCCGAAGGTGCTGCGGTGAGCGTCGATGACGAAACCGCAAGGCTGATTGATTTTGCCGACCAGCTCACCCGGATGAGTGAGGGCCTGTTCGACATCACCTCGGGCGTACTGCGCAAGGTCTGGAAGTTCGACGGCAGCGACCGTGTGCCGAAAGCCTCAGCAGTGAACGTCGTGCTGCAACATATCGGCTGGTCAAAAGTGCAGTGGCATGATCAGGTATTGCGGATGCCGGCGGGCATGGAAATTGATCTCGGCGGCATCGGCAAGGAGTATGCGGTGGATCGCTGCGTGCAGATCGCGCGCGGCCTGACGACGGCGAGCGTGCTGGTAAATTTTGGCGGTGATCTTGCCACCACCGGCGAACGTCGCAACGGTGCCTCCTGGTCGGTGGGCCGGCTGGTCACCGGCAAAGACAACGCCGTCGCCCTGTTCAAACTCTATCGTGGCGCCATCGCCACCAGCGGCGACGCGCATCGGTTTTTAATGAAAGAGGGTGTGCGTTACAGCCACGTGCTCAATCCCCAAACCGGCTGGTCAGTGCCCGGTGCCCCGCACACTGTCAGCGTCGCTGCACCTACCTGCGTGGAAGCGGGCATGATGTCGACCATGGCGATGTTGCAGGGTGTGCAGGCGGAAGAGTTTTTGAAATTACAGGAAGTGGATTATTGGCTGGATTGAGTTGTAGCTGCGAATAGATTTGTACGCGTTATTAAACAGGCGGGGTTTATTGGATCATGATAAAAGCAAGGAAGCTCTATACCAACAAAAAGTGGGAAGATTTTTCTACAAGGGTTAAGCAGAGGGATGATTATAAATGCCTGCAGTGTCACCGTAGCGCAGAAGAAGTTGTGCTTCAAGTTCACCATGAAATCTATGTAGAAGGTAAGCCGCCATGGGAGTATTCGCTGAGTGATTGCCGGACTTTATGTAAAGGCTGCCACGCCAGGGAGCATAAGCTGGTTGAACCTGCCCGCGGCTGGACTTTAATCGCGATTGAAGACCTTGGCGGGCCGGATGGCCTTTGTGAACGTCATAACTGTGGTCATGAAATACGTTATGCGCATGTTACCTATCATCCTGGCTGGGGTTATAAAGTAGTGGGTAGCACCTGCATTCAACACCTGCGACAGACAGATAAATTGTTGAGTGGTGATGTTATAAAGTTATATAAAAATATTAGCAAATTTGTTCATGAATCAGCCTGGGAAAATGGATGCACAAAAAAAGGAAAGAAATATATAAGCTCTAAATATAAGCATCACACAATAAGAATTTATGGTGACGAAAAAAACTATTCTTTCCAGCTTGTTTTAAAAGAAAAAGGCGTGCGTTGGCATGAATTTCGAGATGTCATGCCAGCAAAGAACAAGGCTTTGGAGCAGGTAAAGGAATTAGCGTTTGTTGTACTGAAAGGGACAATCAGTAACGACGATGACGAAAAG